>CAMOXA010000001.1 GCA_946628745.1 uncultured Verrucomicrobiota bacterium
TCAGCTAACGCGCTTCAGCAAGCGAGACCTTTCTTTGCTATGAGTTGCTTCAATCGTGGCGCGCGTCATCCCATCGCCACACCGTTTCAACTTTGTCGAACCTCTGTATCTAGGCGAGGGGGTGAGGCGGGGTTTTGGGGCGAATTGCGACGGTTTTGCCAAGTTATCGTAGTCTTGGATGGATGCGGTAGCGCGGGGCGGTCGAACATTCGCATCTGACGCTGCATGATGCCTCGTTCCTGCTTTTCGGGATACCTTCATGATGCGGCACTCGCCGAATATTCAGCGATTGTAACGGCCAGCACTCGTTGGCCGCCTTTTGCGACGCATCTGCCGCTGGCGCGGAGGGCGCATTTTTGGTATAATACGCGCCAATCATGGCAAAGAACGACTACGGCGCAGACAGCATCAAGACATTGGACCCCGTGACGCACATACGAATGCGTCCCGGAATGTACGTCGGCGAGCCCGGAACGGGCGCGATGTACCACGACTGTATTTACATCCTCATGAAAGAGGTGATAGACAACGCCATCGACGAATTCGGACAGGGCTACGGCAAGAAGATAGACGTCAAGGTGGACTATGGCACTGGTGAAGTGTCCGTAAGGGACTACGGCCGCGGCATTCCGCTGGAAAAAGTCGTCGATTGCGTCAGCCAGATGAACACCGGCGGCAAGTACGACAACGAGAACTACCAGTTTTCGGCCGGAATGAACGGCGTGGGAACCAAGGCTGTAAACGCGCTGTCGGAGTTTTTCGAGGTCAGGTCGTTCCGCGACGGGGAGTTTTCCGAGGCGTTCTTTCGCGAAGGGCGGATACAGTCCAAGAAACGGGGCGTGCAGAAGACGCGCGAGCCCAACGGGACGTTCATACGCTACAAGCCGGACGCCAAAGTGCTGAAGAACTTCAAGGTCCGCGAAGAGCACGTCCTGAGGCGCATGAAGATGTACTGCTACGTCAACGCGGGCCTCACGATCAATTTGAACGGGCAGGCGATATGCTCCGAGCGTGGGCTCGCCGATCTCATATCGGACGAAGCGCAGTTCGAGAAACTGTACGCCCCCTTCCACATAAAGACCAAGACGATAGAGATCATCTTCACGCACACGAACAGGTTCGGCGAGGAATACCACTCGTTCGTCAACGGACAGTACACCACGGACGGCGGCACGCACCTGACGGCGTTTAAAGAAGCGCTCACAAAGGCGCTCAACGACTACGACTCCAAAAAGAGATTCGACGGCGACGACATCCGCGACGGGCTGATAGGCGCGGTGTCCGTTAGGATAATGAACCCGGTGTTCGAAGGCCAGACGAAAATCAAGCTCGTCATGAACGACATACGGGCCGATCTCGCGGCGGAGATGAAAAAGGCGATCGAGGCGGAACTTCACCGCTCGCCGTCGGAGACCGACAAGCTGATAGCGAAGATAGAAGAGACGGGCAAGATACGCTCGCAGCTGAACACGATAAAGAAGCAGGCGAGAGAACGTTCGCAGGCGGTGTCCGTCAGAGTGCCGCAGCTGAAGGACTGCAAGAACCACCTGAAGCTCGACAAGATAGACAAGAAGACCGGCAAGCCCGAGGGCGACGGGACGATGATATTCCTGACGGAGGGAAAGTCCGCCGGCGGCACGCTCGGCAACGCGCGCGACGCGATGAACCAGGCGGTGTTCTTCCTGCGCGGCAAGTGCCTCAACACGTGCGGGCTCAACAAGGACGTCCTGTACAAGAACGAAGAGTTCTTCAACCTCATAAAGACCCTGGACATCGAAGACACAATCGAGCACCTGAGGTACGGCAAGATAATATTCGCGACTGACGCCGACGTGGACGGGCTGCACATACGCATGCTGCTGACGACGTTCTTCATGCGGTTCTACCGCCAGCTCGTTTCGGACGGGCGGGTGTACATTCTTGAGACGCCGCTGTTCAGGGTCCGCAACAAGAAAGAACAGCACTACTGTTTTTCGGACGCGGAGCGCGAGGAGGCGATAAAGAAATGCGGAAAAGGCTGCGAGATAACGCGCTTCAAGGGACTCGGCGAGCTGAACGCTAAAGAGTTCAAGGATTTCATCGGTCCGGAGATGCGTCTGACGCCGGTGACATGCGCGGACGACACCGACGTGGAGAAGACGATAAAGTTCTACATGGGCGCCAACACGCCTGAGCGCAAAGACTACATCATGGATTCGCTCGTATGCGACGCCACCGATTTCTGACGGAGCGCGGCCGGGGGAGGGTTCGACATGGATGAAACGAGAATGTCCGAGATGACGCTGGCGCTGAACGGGCTCGAAGTCGACTGCATAATCGGCGAGCTGCCTGGCGAGAGGGTGCGCGAGCAGAGGCTCGTGGTGGACGCCGTGCTCAAGGTCGACGGCGCGGTGGCGGCGACGGATTCGCTCGCGGACGCGGCGGACTACGCCGCGCTTGGCGGGAAGATACGCTCAAGGCTGGCGGAGGCGCGCTGCCGGATGATCGAGCGGGCAGCGTTCATCGCGGCGGAGGTATGCATGGAAGATCCGCGCGTGCTGGCGGCGGAAGTCAAGGTGACGAAGACGGGCGCAGTGGAGGGGTTGAGGTCCGCCTCCGCCACGGCGAGGCTTGTGCGCGAACGGCGCGAGGCGGGCGACTGAAGAAAGGCGAAGGAGAAATGGAAGAAGAAAAGCCACTGCCTGAATACGAACTGGCGGGAATCGAGACGATCGCGCGCGGAGTGTGCACGGTCGGCGGGAGGTTGCTACTCTGCCGGGCGAAAGGCGGCAAGAGCACATACCTGCCCGGCGGGCACATCGAGTTCGGGGAGACCGGGCGCGAGGCGCTTGAAAGGGAGATGAAAGAAGAGACGGGGCTCGAGACGCGCGCCGGCGCGTTTCTCGGGGTGGTCGAGAACAAGTTCATGCAGCACGGCAGGCCGCACGCCGAGATCAATCTCGTGTATGAACTCAAACTGGCCGACGAGTCCGCCGAGGTGTCGGCGAAAGAGGATTGGATAGAGTTCGAGTGGTGCGCGCCGGGCGACATTGACGCGGCGAACATACTGCCCGAGGCGTTTCGCGCGCTCGGGAGCAATCCGAAAGCGAGGTTCGAGCCCTGATGCTGCACGTCGTCGCAACACCGATCGGGAATCTGGGCGACCTCTCGCCGCGGGCGTTGGAGGCGTTCCGCAACGCGTCGCTCATAGCGTGCGAGGACACGCGGCGGACGTGGCAGCTGCTGTCGCACTTCAAGGTGCCGCGGCCCGAGATGATTTCGTACAGGCAGGGCAACGAAGAGCGCACGACCGCGTCGATAATCGCGGCGGTCAAGGCGGGGCGCGAGGTTGTGCTGTGTTCCGACGGGGGTTACCCCGCGATATCGGACCCGGGGTACAGGCTGATTCGCGCATGCGCAAAGGGCGGCGTGCAGTACGAAGTCGTGCCGGGTGCGAGCGCGGTCGAAGTGGCGCTCTTGACGAGCGGGCTGCCGACGAGTTCGTTCACGTTCCGTGGGTTCCCGCCGCGCGGACCGGGGGCGCTGAGAAACTGGTTCGCCGAAGACAGGGACAAGGAGCATACGCTCGTATTCTACGAGTCGCCCTACCGCGTCGCGGCGACGCTCGAGGCGGCGCTGGACGCGCTCGGCGACCGCGAGGCGGCGGTGTGCATCGAGCTGACGAAGATGCACGAACGCGCGAGCCGCGGGTATCTGTCTGATCTCGTCAAGGAGTTTTCAGGCGCGAAAGTGAAGGGCGAGGTAGCGCTGGTGATTGCCGGATGCAACCCGAAGTTCGCACGGAACACAAACACGGAGGAATGACTGTGGCAGACGACAACGTCTTGTCCAAGGCGCACGACAGAATGGCCCGCTGGACCCAGAAGCTGCTGGATTTCTCGGCGAGAAACCGGCTTTTGAACATTCCGAAGCACTCGAAACAGATTATTGAAATAGAGTGCGAGGACGTGGCCAGGCTCGAAAACGAGATTTCGGCGGGCGAATGGACGATGCCTACGGACGCCGAGAGCCGCAAGCGGCTTTCGGGGCTTTACCACGACGCGAAAACGGCTCTGGAAGAGTCGGGCGTGAATACGCTGTTCATGGCTGTGGGCGCGCTTGCGTGGAAAGACCCGAAGACGGCGAAAACGTACAACGCGCCTCTTTTGATGATTCCCGTGAGGCTCGACAGACCGTCGATGGCGGCGGGAGTGAAGCTCTCTCGTCTCGACGAAGAGACGGCGCTGAACGCGACGCTTATCGAGTTTCTGCGCGTGCAGTTCGACGAGCGCTCGGCCGGGATGGAGCCGTTGCCTGCGGACGAGTCCGGGGTGGACGTTCGCGCAGTGCTGGAGACGTTCCGCGAAATCGCCGGCCGGCACGAAGGATGGTCGGTCGTCGAACAGGCGTGGCTCGGGTGCTTCTCATTCGGTAAATTCGTCATGTGGAAGGACATGACGGACCGTGCAGACGAGCTGAGGAAAAGTCCGCTCGTCAGGCACCTCCTCGAAGGCGGCGGAATGTTCGACGACGGTATCGAAGTGTTCCCTCCCGGGAAGATCGCCGAGCACATCAAGGCGAGCGAGCTGTACTGCCCGGCGAGCTACGACTCGTCGCAGCTGGCGGCGGTTTTGTATTCGGCAATGGGCAAGACATTCGTTCTGCACGGACCACCCGGGACAGGCAAATCGCAGACGATCACCAACATCATCGCGCACAATCTGGCGCTCGGCAGGAGGGTGCTGTTCGTTTCGGAGAAAAAAGCGGCGCTCGACGTGGTCAAGTCGCGCCTGGATAGGATCGGCCTGTCGCCGTTCTGTCTCGAGCTGCATTCCAACAAGACAGAAAAGAGCCGCTTCTACGCCCAGTTGAAAGAGGCGCTGGACGTCCCGCCGACAGGCGCGCCGTGTTCATGGAGCCGCACGGCGGCGGACTTGGAGAAGTGCCGCGCCGAACTGGACGAATACGTCCGCGAACTGCACCGCCGTCAGGCGAACGGGCTGACGGCGTACGAGTGCTTCATGCGCAGGCTGGAGGCCGGGCCGAAGCCGGTGGAGCTGCCTGGTTGCGATGCGCTCGCGTTTAGCGAAGGGGAGACGGCGTCGCTCAGAAAGGGTGTCGCCGAACTCGCCGTGGCGTGGCGGTCCACATCCGCCGACGCCGTGCGCGCGCTGGAAACTACGGTCGAGAGTTTCAAGTGGGACCCGAAGACGGAACGCGAGACTGGAGAGGCGCTGGCGGCGCTTGCGTCCGCGATAAGGAAGAACGGCTTCGCGTTCGTCCCCGGCGCCGGCGTGAAGGGCCGTGTCAAGCCGCTCTCGAAAGACGAGATGCTGAAGGCAGCGGACGGTGCCGCGAGGCTCGCCGCAAAGCCCGGCTTCCTGCGGGGGATTTTCGCTTTCTTCGCGGGATTTGGCAAGCGCAAGGCGGGGGCCGATTTCGCGGAAGCTCTGGACAAGGCACGCGAATACATAGGCGAGTCGCGCGGCGTCATGCGCTATCGCGAGGCGGAGACTGCAGTGAGCACAGTCGTAAACATGCCGTTCATCGACGCGCTGGAATCGGGCGCGTTCCCGCCCGAACAGGCGGTGGATGCGTTCGACCGCTCGTTCGCCGAAAACACGCTGGAGCATGTGCTGGAGAAGAGTCCGGCACTGGCGAATTTCGCAGGCATGAAGCGCGACGAACAGATTGCCGAGTTCCGCAGGCTGGACGCGAAAGCGGGCGCGATGGCCAGGAGAGCTGTGTTCGCCAGACTGGCCGATTCGCTGCCGCGGCGCCGCGGCGGACAGTGTCCGAACGGGACCGAACTCGGCAAGCTCAAGCGCGAATGCGAGAAGAAGTCGCGGCAGAAGGCGGTTCGCCAGATGCTCGCCGAGGCCAAGACGCTTATACCCGTCCTGAAACCTTGCTTTCTAATGAGTCCGCTTTCTGTGGCGCAGTACCTGCCAGTCGACGCCACGCCGTTCGATCTCGTGGTTTTCGACGAGGCTTCGCAGATACCTGTGTGGGACGCCATCGGCGTCGTGGCGCGCGCCGGGCAGCTGGTGGTCGTGGGTGACCCGAAGCAGATGCCGCCGACGAGCTTCTTCCAGAAAGGCGACGGAGACGTGGAGGATTTCGACGACGAGGACGTGGTGATAGAGGACCAGGAGAGCATCCTCGACGAGTGCCTTGTCGCCGGGGTGCATTCCGCATATCTGAGCTGGCACTACCGCAGCCGCCACGAGTCTCTCATAGCGTTCAGCAACGAGCATTACTACGGCAGCAGGCTCGCGACATTTCCGGCGGCGACCGCCACGCCGCGCCTCGGCATACGGTTCGAGTTCGTTGAAGGCGGCAGGTTCGAGAAGCAGGCGAAAGGTCCGCGCGTCAATGCAACCGAGGCCAAGGCACTCGTCGACTATGTGTGCCGCGAAGTCGCCAAGCCCGGCTACCGCAGGCGGACGATCGGGATCGTGACATTCAGCCTGCCGCAGCAGAAGCTCGTGCGCTCGATGCTCGACGAGCGCCGGGCGGCGGATCCCGCGCTGGAAGCGATGCTTCCCGAAGAAGGCGAGGGGGCGTATTTCGTCAAGAACCTGGAGAACGTGCAGGGCGACGAAAGCGATGTCATACTGTTTTCGGTTGGATACGCTCCTGACGAGAACGGCCGCTTCACGATGAACTTCGGCCCGCTGAACCTCGCCGGCGGCGAGCGCAGGCTCAATGTCGCGGTGACGCGCGCGAAAGAGCAGATAGTCGTTTTCTCGTCGATACACGCCTCGCAGATAGACGCCGGGGAGGACGGACGCACGAAGGCGGCCGGCGCGGCGGATTTGAAGGCGTTCCTCGCCTATGCGGAGAGCGCGGGCGGTGCCGCCGCCGAGCGCAAGGACGCGGGTGACGAGGGGCGGGCATCGTCCGCATTCGGCGACGTCGTCGCGGAGTTTCTGCGGCGGAAGGGCTTCGCGGTAGACCGCGATGTAGGCCGCTCGTCGTTCAAAATCGACGTCGCGGTGCGCGACACGAAGGATCCGGCGCGGTATGTCGCCGGCATTGAGTGCGACGGCGAGCCGTATGCCGCACAGCTGACGGCGCAAGACCGCGATCTAAACAGGACGGGTGTTCTGCGCGGACTTGGCTGGCGCATGATCCGGGTCTGGAGCGCCGACTGGGCGCTAGACAGGGCGCGCGCGGAGGAGCGGCTTCTTGACGAACTGGAGAACGCGAGATCCGGCATAGACACGCCGGTCTACGATCCGTGGAAGGATCCCGACGTGACCGCCGCCGCGAAACCGCCCGAGGACGCGGCGAAAAGCGAGTACCGGACGTGGTCGGGCAAGGCGCCGCGGGACAAGGCGAGGTTCGCCGACCAGACTTCGCGCGCGCGGCTCGAAAAGGACGCGCGAAGCGTGATCAAGGCCGAAGGGCCCGTGTGCGAAGCGGTGCTTAGAGAACGCATCGCCTCTGCGTGGGGCGTGTCGCGCATGACCGACAGGGCGAACGCGGCGCTTGACGCGGCGATACCGGGCGACATCGTGTTTACGACGCACGGTCTTGGAAAGGTCTACTGGCCAGACGGCTTGGACCCTGAGTCGTGGACGGGTTTCAGGGTCCCGTCGGAGGATCCGTCGACGAAGCGCGCCGCGGACGAAATACCGCTCGAGGAGCTTCGCAACGCCATGCGCTACATTCTGGGCGACCTCGGCACGTGTCCCAAAGACGACCTCTACCGCGAGACGCTGAGGATGTTCGCTCTCTCGACGGTGACGCCGAAAGCGAGGCAGTACCTCGACGCCGCATTCACGATGCTGCCGAGAAATCTTAGAAGTTGCACTTGACTTACATACCCAAAGGTATGTATACTATGTCGCATGTTCGACTGGAAAAGGATATTGCCGGCGCTGGCCGGCGCGGCGCTCGCGCTGTCCGGCTGCGGGACCGTGCGTGATGCGCGGCAGGCGCAGCGCGACGCGGCGGCCAAGGGGGAAGAGACGCGAATCGACGCGGCGCGCGTCGATTTGAGCGGATATTCTCTCGACAGGCTCGTAGGGTTCGCGCTCGCGACCAGCCCGTCCATGAGGCTGGCGGAACTCGCCGTCGAAGACGCGCGGCTCGCGCTCAGGGAGATCGCTGCAGACGCGCCGATCGCGTCCATGACGCCCTGGAACGCGGCTCATGCCAGCTTGAGCGCCGGATATTCCGAGAGTTCGGTGCCGGCTCATCTGGAGGATATGAAGGCGAAGACGGAGCGCGGCAACGCGACGTCCGGGCTCTCGCTGGATCTGCTGCTGTGGGATTTCGGGCGGAACAACGCGCGCGCGAGAGCACAGGCGGAGAACGTGCTGGCGGCCGAGGAGTCGCTCGTCCAGGAAGGATACGCGGTGTTCGTCGAAGTCTCGGCGGCCTATCTGGCGCTGATGCAGAACGAGGCGCTGCACGAAGTGGCCGCGTCGAACGTGCAGCAGTACGTCGAGCATCTTTCGCGGGCCGAGGACCGATTCAACACGGGCGAAGCGCAGAACCTGGACGTGCTGAAAGCGAGACTCGATCTCGCCAAGGCGCGCGAGTCACTAGTCGCGGCGTCCAATGATGTGACCGTGGCCGGCGCCAGGCTCATGGCGGCGCTCGGCGTGGATGCTTCCAAAGGGGATTTTCGCAGCGTGCTCGGGCGGCGCGAGAGCGGGCTGCAGCATGTGACGCGGTTTTTCGCCGACAGCGAGGATACATCGGCAGGGGTGTTCGAGCTGGCGCGCACCAACGCGCCGGCGATGAAAATCGCGCGGGCGAGGCTTAGGGCGGCTTCCGCACAGGTCGACTACGCGATAGAAGACCTGATGCCTACGCTCACGGCCAGCGTGTCGCTGAACTGGACGGATCCGCTGTGGGTCTGGAGATGGGGACTCGGCGCCGCCCAGACGGTCTTCACCGGCGGACGAAAGACGACGGCGGTGGACAGGGCCGTGGTCGCGATGCAATCCGCCGGGAGCACGGTCGACAGCGAGGAGCAGGCACTGTCGCGCAATGTCGAAATCGCCGTCGCAGAGCGCGACAACGCCAGGGAATCGATGATCTCCGCCGCCGAAAGCGTCCGCCAGGCGGCCGAGAACCTTGAAACCGTAAAGTCGCAGTACGAGGTCGGCGATGTTTCGCGCGTCGAGTTCACCGACGCTGTCTCGGCCTATACCGAGGCGCTCGGCAACAAAGTCAAGGCGTTTTACAGGGCGCAGGCGGCGGAAGCCGCTCTGTTCGAGCTGACTGGCCGCGAGCCGGTCTATGCAGAAGGCGACAGACTGGAGGAGATGAGATGAGATTAAATGTCAAAACGGTCGCGGCGGCGGCGGCGCTGGCCGCAGCCTGCGCCGGATGCGAGAAGGTCGGGCTCGGTAGCAAGAAGACCGACGTGTCCTACAGAACGACCGCAATCGAGCGCATGGACATCGTGAGAACCGTGGAGGCGACCGGTACTGTGACGCCGCGCAACAGCGCCAGCGGCATCCCGGTCGGTGCCCAGGTCAACGGCAAGCTCATAAAGCTCTTCGTCGACTACAACTCGGTGGTGACGAACGGACAGGTCGTCGCGCTCATCGATCCGCTCGTGTACGAGGCCAACTACAAGAGCGCTCTGGCGCAGCTGCACGTCAACGAGGCCAACGTAAAGGTGCGGGAGGCGTCTGTAAAGTCCGCCCGCGCCGAGCTTGTGCTGGCCGAGAAGGTCTTCGAGCGCAAGAACGCCCTGGTCGAGCGCAAGACCGCGCCCGTGGCCGATCTCGACAGCGCGACCGAGGCGCTCGAGCGGGCGCGGGCGAATCTCGAAAGCGCTCTGGCGGGGCTGGCCAGCGCTCATGCGTCCGTCGAGCAGTCGAAGGCGACGGCCGACAAGGCAAAGACCGACCTCGGCTACTGCACTATCGTTTCGCCGGTCGACGGTATTGTCATAGACAGGAAAGTCGAAGAAGGCGAAACCGTGGTTTCTTCCATGAACGCGGTTCCCGTGCTCACGATCGCCGAGGATTTGAAAGTCGTCTGGGTGGAGGCGACGATTCCGGAGGCGGATGTCGGCAACATCAAAGCTGGGCAGCCAGTGACATTCACGGCCGACGCGTACAGGCGCAAGTTCACCGGCAAGGTCATCCAGGTCAGGCGTGCTGCGACGACGACCAACAACGTTGTCACGTTCCCGGTGATAATCGAGGCCGAAAACCCGGATGAAATGCTGTTCCCCGGCATGACGGCGACGCTGTCGATAGAGACGGCCAGAGTCGAAAACGTCATCGCGGCGGCCGCGGCGGCGTTCAGGTTCAGGCCCAAGCCCGAGGACATGGAGCGTCTAGGCGACGTCCCGCGCGGGCGCAAGCTGTGGTTCGCGCCAAAAGAGGAAGGTGGGACGCTAGAGTATCTGCTGGTGAGCGAAGGCGTGACGGACGACTCGTTCATTCAGATCGTCTGCGACGGGGCGGACGCGCTGGAAGGGCGCGAGGCGATAACAGGCTACGAGACGAAGACGACCGAGAAGTCCGGCAAGAACGTGACGAATCCGTTCACGCCGAAGTTCCCGTCGCGCAACAAGAACAAGGGCACGGCACCCGAACCGAAGAAAAACTAGGAAGAAACGCTGGCGATGGCGCATCTGATAGAAATCAGAGACCTGCACAAGACTTACGTGATCGGCGACGAACCGGTGCACGCACTGGACGGTGTTTCGCTGACGGTCGACGAAGGGGAGTTTCTCGCGATAATGGGATCGTCCGGCTCGGGCAAGTCGACGATGCTCAATATCCTCGGCTGCCTCGACACGCCGTCGACGGGCTCCTATCTGCTGGACGGGACGGAAGTCGCGGCGAGAAGTCCGTCGGAACTCGCGCGGATACGCAACCGCAAGCTCGGGTTCGTCTTCCAGAACTTCAATCTTCTGCCGCGCACAACCGCGCTCGAAAACGTCGAACTGCCCGATCTGTACATGGGGCGCCTCTCGCACCGCGACCGCCGCGCGAGGGCGATGGAGCTTCTCGAGCGCGTCGGTCTCAAGGGCCGCGAGATGCATACGCCAGCCCAGCTTTCGGGTGGACAGCAGCAGCGCGTGGCCATCGCGCGCGCTCTCATGAACAACCCGCCCGTAGTCTTCGCCGACGAGCCCACCGGCAACCTGGACACCAAAAGCTCGATCGAGATAATGAATCTTTTCACGGGTCTCTCGAACGAAGGCATAACGATAGTCATGGTAACGCACGAAGACGATATCGCGGCCTATGCCAGACGGCATGTTGTCATGCGCGACGGCAGGGTTATGCGCGACGACCTGAACGACGGAGGCGGTCGCAAGACGCAGGACGAGGTCGCGAGGCTCGTCAAGGAGGCACTGTCGTGAATTTCGCCATGATATTCAAGGTCGCGGTGCGCGCGATAGCCCGCAACAAGACGCGCTCGGTTTTGACGTGCATAGGCATAATCGTAGGCATCGCCGCCGTCATATGCGTGATGGCTATCGGCCAGGGCGCGCAGACCATGATGGTCAAAGAGATATCGTCTATGGGCAACAATCTGATGATGGTCTTTCCCGAGCGCCGCAACCACGGTCCCGTCTCGGGAGGCATGGGTCAGGGCCAGACGATGACGGCCGACGACGCCGAAGCCGTCAAGCGCGAACTCGGGCATCTCGTGCAGGGCGTCAGTCCCCAGGTCAGGACGACGGTGCAGATGATGTACGCGGCGAAGAACTGGTCCGGCAACGTCCAGGGCGTTTCGCCGGACGTCCTCTCGATCAGCAACTGGACGGTCACGGACGGACGGTTCTTCACGGACGAGGAGACGGACCGCGCGGCGCGAGTGTGCGTCATAGGCACGACAGTTCGATCGAATCTGTTCGGCGGCGACGACGACCCGGTTGGCAAGACACTGCGCCTCAAGAATATAACCTTCAAGATCGTCGGCGTCCTCGGCTCGAAAGGCGCCAACAACTGGGGCCAGGACCAGGATGACGTCGTGATGGCGCCGTATACGAGCGTCCAGCGGTATTTGCAGCGCTCCAAGTTCAGAAACATCAACATGATGAACGTGTCGCTCATAACCATGGACGATCTGGACGAGGCGAAACGCGAGATTGCGTCGCTTCTGCGCCAGCGCCATCACCTGGCCGACTGGCAGGACGACGACTTTGAGACGAGGGACACGACCGAGATAATGAACACCATTGGTTCCGTAACCGGGCTCATGACGGTGCTGCTTACGGCCGTCGCCGCGATCTCGCTGCTTGTCGGCGGCATCGGGATAATGAACATCATGCTCGTTTCGGTGACTGAGCGCATAAAAGAGATCGGACTTAGAATGTCCATAGGCGCGACACCGGCGAACATTCTGCTGCAGTTCCTGCTCGAGGCCGTCGTTCTGTCCACGGTCGGCGGCGCGTTCGGCGTCGCGCTTGGAATCGGCGGGGCGGAGCTGATCGGCGCGTGGAAGGGCTGGCCGATTCTGATACAGGCGCCGTCCACCGTCGCGGCGTTCTTCTTCTCGTCGATTGTCGGCATGTTCTTCGGCTTCTATCCGGCCTACCGCGCGTCGAAGCTGAACCCCATCGACTGCCTGCGGTACGAATGACGGAGGATGCCGCATGGTCATACTAGGAGTCGACACGTCCCTGCGATCCACCGGCTACGGCATTGTCGAGACGGCAGGCACCAGGATGATCGCCCGCGAATGGGGCAACATCCCGAACGCGCCGGCCGTGCGCCACTCCGAATGCCTGCGCCGGATACACGCGAAGATCGCGGAGCTGATCGCGCGCTGGCGGCCGGACGTCGCGAGCGTCGAGAAGGTGATATACGGCAAGAACGCCAACACGATGATGGTCCTTGGGGAGGCCCGGGGCGCCGTCATCGTCGCCGCGGCCGACGCGGGGCTGCCGGTGTGCGAATACGAGCCGCGGCGCGTCAAGATGGCGGTATGCGGCAACGGGCTCGCCGGCAAGGAGCAGATACAGCGAATGATCAAGACGCTTCTCGCGCTGCCTGCACTGCCGCAGAACGACGCGGCGGACGCGCTCGCCATGGCGATATGCCACGCCAACACGAAGACTTTCATGACCAACGGAGACAACATGATATGACGCGCGCGCAGACGAGCGGGGAGGAAATCGCCAACACCGTGACGCACGCCGTCGGGTCGCACCTTGGCGCGGCGATGCTCGCGCTTGTCGTGTGGGCCGGCGCGTCGAGCGGCGACGCGGTCGCGTGGAAGGTTACGAGCGGCGCGATCTTCGGAGCTTCGATGATTCTGCTCTACGCCATTTCCTCGGCGTACCATGCCGTGACGAACGCGCGGGCGAAGGCGGTGCTGCACGTCATGGACCATTCGGCCATATTTTTTCTGATCGCGGGCAGCTACACGCCGTTCTGCCTCGTGACGCTGCGCCCGGAGCATCCGGCCCTGGCATGGACGATTTTCGGCCTCGAGTGGGGCGCGACCGCAGTCGGTGTCGTCTTCAAGGTCTGGACCACCGGGAGGTTCCGCTACATCTCCACTTTTGCATACATAGTGATGGGCTGGGCGGCCTTGCTGGCGATAGTCCCGCTGATACGCGCCCTGCACGGACTCGGAACCATGTGGCTGGCGACCGGCGGTTCGCTGTATACGCTCGGCTGCGTCTTCTACCTTTGGAAGTCCCTGCCATACTCGCACATGATTTGGCATATGTTCGTCCTGGCGGGGACCATATGCCACTTCTTCTGCATTTTCTGGCATGTCATGTCATGACGGTCCGCGCCATAGTTTCGCTGGGGTCCAATCTTGGCGACCGCGCAGGATACCTCTCGCGGGCGCTCGCGGCGCTTTCGTCCCTGCCGGAAACACGTCTCGCCGCCAAGAGCCGCGTGCTCGAGACCGAGCCGATAGACGTCCCGCCGCAGTTCGCCGGGCTCAAGTTCCTGAACCAGATAGCGGTATTCGAGACCGGCCTCGCGGCACGGGACTTCTCGCTGAGAATGCACGAGGTCGAGGATTCGCTCGGGCGGGTCAGGACGGTGCGGAACGGTCCTCGCACGATAGATGTGGACTTGCTGGATTTTGGCGGAGAGGTGGTGCGCGACCCGGATTTGACGCTCCCGCATCCGCGCGCGATGGAGCGCCCGTTCATCATTGAACTGCTTGGCGAGCTGGGCGTCGAACCTTCGTCATTCGCATGTTGCCACTAGACTTTCGCGCGGCGATTTGCTATACTTTACGGTCAATTGCCCCTAAATAGAGGATAAAAACAATATGTCAAAGGAATCGGTAGTCCGTAACAATATGTGGAAATGGCTGGTTTTGCTGCTAGTTTCCATTGGTTCTGTGTATCTTGCCTATCCGCCAAGAGAGAAAGTCCGCCTAGGACTGGACCTCGCCGGCGGCAGCAGCTTCACGCTAGGCGTGGATTACGCAAGGCTTCAGGACAAGATTCTCGAGCGCGAGCCCGAGAAGTACAAAAACAATCCCGAGGGCCTTGAGGTCGAGGCGAAAGGGCTGGTCGAAGACAGCGACGACAGGATTATCGAAATCATCCGCCGGCGTGTCGACGCGATGGGCACCAACGAGCCGGTGATTCAGCCCGTGGGCGACAAGCACCAGATAGTTGTGCAGCTGCCCGGCATCGACGACGCCGGCAGCGAGAAGGCCAAAGAGCGTCTGAAAAAGATGGCCTATCTGGAATTCCGCTTTGTTCCGGACAACGAGAACGAGCTCATCTCCAAGATTCCGGACGGCGCGTGTCCTCCCGGCTATGTCGCGTCCGGCGACAACTACATAAGGGCCAAAGACTACGAGGAGGTTTCTTCCCAGAGCAACTACCTCGCCCGCGTTGCGTCGTTCGGCACGACCGACAGGCGCGTCAAGTTCGTCCTCCAGCCGGTAAAGACCAAGAACGGCGGGGCGGTCGAATACTACCGTCCGCGCTATGTCGAGCGCAAGATACAGCTTACGGGCGACGCGCTCGAGTCGGCCACGGCCAACTCGGCGCAGGGGCTGAGGGGCGGCTACGAAGTCGATTTCAAGCTTCGCAACAAGGCGGCGGCCAAATTCTCGACGCTTACGAAGAACAATGTCGGGCGCAATCTCGCGATCATCCTCGACGACCAGCTCGTCTCCGCGCCCGAAATCAAGAGCGAAATCGGGCGTAGCGGGCAGATTACCGGCGACTTTACGCTTGAGGAGGCCAAGGAGCTCGCCGCCGATCTGAACGCCGGCGCGCTGCCGGTTCCGCTCAAGATCGAGTCCTCCAGCCAGGTTTCGCCGACGGTGGGCAAGGACGCGATCAACGCCGGACGCCAGGCGGCGCTCATCGGCTTCATTCTCGTGGCGTTGTTCATGCTCTTCTATTACTGGTACGCGGGCCTTGTCGCGAACGTCGCGCTTCTCCTTGACGTCCTTCTGCTTCCCGCGGCGCTGTTCCTCGTCGCGCACATACTCGGCATTTTCGTCGAAGATCCGTCGATGGCCGGCGCGAAGGTGCAACTGCCGGTTCTGACGATGCCCGGCATCGCGGGCCTCGTCCTCACGCTCGGCATGGCGGTCGACGCGAACGTGCTTATCTTCGAGCGCATCCGCGAAGAGTTCCAGCGCGGCGCGGCGGTCGGCAAGGCGGTCGCCAACGGCTATGGGCGCGCGTTCACGGCGATTCTCGACTCGAACATCACGACGATCTTGACAGGCTGCATCCTTTACTCCGTCGGCACGGGCCCGGTTCGCGGTTTCGCGATCATGCTTACCGGCGGCGTTGTCATCTCGATGTTCACGGCGGTTGTCGTCACCCGTCTTGTGATCGACCACACGACGAACCCCGACAGCTCGAAGCCGTTCAAGATGCGCCAGTTCTTCAAGGCGCCGTCCATCGACTTCATGAAGATGGGCCGCACCGCGGTGATTGCCTCTTCGGCGATTATCGCGATTTCGCTCGCCATCTTCGCATTCAGGCTGGTGACGAATCCCGGCAGCGTCCTCGCGGTGGACCTCACCGGCGGCACGGCGGTCACGTACACGATCGAGGGTGAAGCCGAGGCTATCGACAAGGGGTCGTTCCAGAAGGAGTTCGTCGGCGCGGTACGCCACGCGCTCGCGCCGATCGACAACGCGATGGTCGTGCAGTGCCAGGAAGACGGGCGCAAGCTGTTCCTCAAGACCGGCGTTACGTCAGATCCCGGCACCACCGTGACGCTCGCAGTCGAGAGTGGCGCCGACAAGTTCAACCAGGATGCGACGAAGCGCGCGCTCGCCTCGGCCCAGTACGACGCGACCGTCCTCTTCGAGGAAGGCCCCGCGGCGGAGTCCGGCGCCAAGACGGCGACCGTGACCGTCAAGGTGGCTGAAACCACCGGCTCCAAGAAGGGCCAGGAACTCGCCGCGGCCGGACGCAAGGTCGTCGACGACATCGCGGAGATCGTCGCCTCGCGCAACAAGAATCTCAAGATTTCCGTCAAGGATTCCAAGGAAGTCCTCGGTGTCGAGTACGGCATCGCCAAGGCGCTCGCCGAGGAGCCGAAGCTCAAGGGGCTTAAGTTCACCGAGCCCACCAGCGAGACGATCGGTTCGATGGTCGGCAAGGATCTGCGCGAGTCCGGCACGAAGGCGGTGCTGTTCTCTCTCGTGGCGATTCTTCTGTACGTGGCGTTCCGCTTCCGCTTCGGCTTCGGCCTCGGCGGCATCGTGGCGCTGGCGCACGACGCGCTCATTTCGCTTGGCCTCTTCTCACTGTGCGGGCGCCAGGTTTCGCTCATCGTCATCACGGCGCTTCTGACGATCGTCGGCTACTCGATCAACGATACGGTCGTCGTGTTCGACCGCATCCGCGAGCAGCTCAAGCGCGACCCGCGCACATCCTTCGCGGAATTGTGCAACCAGGCGCTCAACGCCTGCCTGTCGCGCACGGTGATTACCTCGCTAACCACGTTCTTCGCGGTCGCGGCGCTCTTCATATTCGGCGACGGGTCGATCTACGATTTCGCGCTGACGATGCTCATCGGCGTCGTCGCGGGCACGTACTCGTCGATGTTCATCGCGACGCCCGTGATGTACTGGTGGTATCGCGGCAAGCGCCCGGACCTCGATGACGAGGAAGACAAGAAGGAAACGAAGTAAGATACTTCATCCGGCAAAGAGGATCGTCTCCCGCGGGGGACGATTCTCTTCGTTTCTGGAGGGCGCGGGAGGTTGATTTATGGCAGAAGAGACAAAGGAAAAACTGATTGAAGCGGAGGAGGTCCGCCAGCGCATTGAAGACCTCAAGAAGAGGTCTGCCGAGATGGCGGAATACATAAAAATCGCCGCTCGCCGCGAGCGTCTGGCGTCGCTTGAGACTATGCAGGCAGCGCCTGACTTCTGGAACAACCAGTCGAAAGCCCGCGAGGTCATAGCGGAGACCAACGCAGAACGCGCGTACACCGTACCGTACGATTCGCTTTTGAAATCCGTCGAAGACGCCGGCGTAATGCTGGAGCTGGCGGACATGGAAGAAGGCGAGGCCCGGCAGACGGCTCTGAAAGACACGATTGCGGAATGCGAGAAAGCGGACGGCTTTTTCGCGAAGCTCAGGCTTCAGTCGCTGCTCGGCGGCAAGTTCGACCAGTGCAACGTGTTCGTAAAGCTGCACGCCGGCCAGGGCGGCACCGAGGCGTGCGACTGGGTCGCCATGCTTTACCGCATGTACCAGCGCTACGCCGAGAGCCAGGGCTGGAAGGTCGAGGAGTACGACACCCAGCCGGGCGAAGAGGCCGGTTACAAGGACGTGTATTTTCGCGTGGAAGGCTCCTACGCCTTCGGGATGCTCAAAGCCGAGCGCGGCATACACCGCCTGGTGCGCATTTCGCCGTTTGACGCGAACAAGCGCCGCCAGACGTCCTTCGCGTCGATGGAAACCGTCGCCGAGATAAACGACGACATCGACGTGGAGATAAAGGACGAAGACCTCAGGATCGACACCTACCGTTCAGGCGGCGCAGGCGGCCAGCATGTCAACAAGACGGATTCCGCCGTTCGACTGACCCACCTGCCGACCGGCATTGTCGTCGCCTGCCAGAAGGAGCGTTCGCAGCACATGAACAAGGAAAAGGCGATGAACATGCTGCGCGCCCAACTGTACGAATACTACGAGGACCAGAAGAAAGCCGAGATGGACCGCTTCTACGGGGCGAAATCCGAGAACGGCTGGGGTTCGCAGATACGTTCCTACGTTTTTTGTCCGTATACAATGGTCAAGGACCTCAGGACGGAGTGCGAAACGTCGGACGTCAACGGAGTCATGGACGGGAACATCCAGCCTTTCATCGAGTCGTGGCTTCAGATGAAGGCCGCCGGGAAGTAAGGGCAATGCCGTACGAGAACGGAGAGAATTGGCTGCCGGTCGATCCCGACAAACGGGGGCGCCACGGCACGTTTGCAGAGGCTCTCAAGGCCGCGGTTTCCGGTCTGGCGGGAGAGAGGAGCGATTTCTTCGACTCGCTCGCCGACCGCTGGCCGTCGTTGTTCTCCGATTTCGCCGCCCGTCCGGGGCGGTATGACGACGGGCGTCTTTTCCTGTACGTGAAGAGCGCGCCCGCGCTTTTCGCCATGCGCCCGCGCCTCGCCTCGATAAAGCGCACGCTTGCGGCTCTGCCGGGGGCACCGAAGAAACTCGATGTTTATCTGGAGATACACCGATGATTCTCGCACCGGCACTTTTGGCGACGGCGGTCTACACGTGCGCGATGGAGCGCGTCGATTCGATGGATCCCGTGAACTCGCAGTCGGCTTACGATTCCCGGGCGGTGCAGCTTGTCTACGAAACGCCGCTTGAAATAGATTACGAGGCTAGGCCGTACCGGCTCGTGCCGGGGCTTTGCGAACTGCCGGAAGTGTCCGCGGACGGGCTGGTGTACGATCTGAAAATGACCGCCGGCGCGCCGCTTGGCGCGGCGGATGTCAAACGCGCCATCGATCGCCTTCGCGATCCCGACCGTCCCTCGCCCGGCAGCTGGACCATGAAGCGCGTGCGCGAAGTCACCTGCCCCGGCGACAGGTCCGTAAGGATAGTCCTCGACGCCCGCCAGCATGTCTTCCCGTGGATGCTCGCGATGGCGTATTGCGGCGTTATGGCGCCGGACGGCGGCGGGACCGGCCCCTACAGGCTCAAGTCGTGGTGGCGTAACCACGAGATGGTTTTCGAGCGCAACGCCGGCTGGCGCGGATGGGCCGCCGCCGCGGACTCGCCGGGGCTGGCGCCGTTCGACGAGATACGCTATATTGTCGTCGACGACATATCGACGCAGTGGCTGATGTTTCTGCGCGGCGAGATCGATTTTCTCGGCAGCATATCCAGGGACAACTGGGGCGCTGTGATGGACGCCGGGGGGCGCATCAACCCGAAGCTCGCCGCGGCCGGCATACGGCTGTGCGGCGGCGAACCGGCGATCGAGGTCAGATACATCGGCATGAACATGCGCGATCCCGTTCTGGGGCCCAACCGCAAGCTTCGCCAGGCGCTTTCGTGCGCGTTCGATTTCCCGACATGGAAATGTTTCTACAACAACAGCATCGAACAGGCCAACGGCCCCGTCCCGCCGATGGTGGACGGCTATGCGGACGAGCCGGTGCGCTACGGATACGACCTGGAGCGCGCGAAGGCTCTGCTGGCCGAGGCGGGATATCCTGGCGGGATCGACCCGGCGACGGGACGCCGCCTTGAAGTCGCGCTGTCTATTGGCCGCCCGAGCCAGGACAGCCGCGAAGCGGGCGAGCTGGTCGCCAGCTTCTACGCCAAAATCGGGGTCAAACTCGAGTTGAGGTTCCAGACGTGGGAGGCGTTCCTCAGTTCCGTCAACCGGGGCGACGCCCAGCTGTTCCTGATGGCATGGGTGGGGGACTATCCAGACGCCGAGAACTTTCTGCAGCTCTTCCACTCGAAGAACAAGAGCCCGGGGCCGAACCATTCCGACTACGACAACCCCGAGTACGACGCAGAGTACGACGCGGCGATGGCCGCGATGACGCAGGAAGCGCGCCGTGCGCACTGGCGGCGCTGCCAGGAGATTCTGCGAGAGGACTGTCCGTGGATATTCACACACATAACGAAAAACTACTCGCTCGCCGGCAGGCGCGTTCTGGGCTTCATCCCGAGCGACTTCCCCTACGGGAACGAGAAATATCTGAGGACCGCGAGATGAAGGCTCAACTGTATGTGGACAGATCCACCGACGTCCAGTCCGTCGCGCTTGTCGATGACGGCGGCATCGTCGCCGAAGAGACGTTCGACGGCCTGGATTCCAGAAGCGGCGGCTGGGTGCCGCGAGTCAAGGCGTTCGCGGCGGGCGTCGACATCGGGCGCATCGTCGTAGGCGTCGGTCCGGGGTCGTTCGCCGGCATACGCGCGGCTCTCGCGTTCGCGCAGGGATACGCGATCGGGTTCGGGTGTGAAGTCGCCGGACTGCCGTCGGCGTGTTCGTTCGCTCTGGCGGAGGGCCGCATCGCCGTCGTCGGCGACGCGCGCCGCGGCAAGTTCTGGGTGGCTCTTTTCGACGGGCCGCGTCTCGAGAAAGACATCTTCCAGACCGGGCTGGAAGAACTGGGCGCAAGCGTTCCTCCCGGCGTGGAAGTGACTACGCCCGACGCCCGGCGCATCGATGGCGTACTGAGAAATGTTTTCGGCGGCCGCTACAAGGGTGGCGGCGTGCCGACCGCGGCAGGTCTGGCGCGCGCGGCGTTGGCGAATCCGTCGCTTCTCGCCGCGGAGCCATTGCCTCTGTATCTGAATCCTGCCGTAAGGACCGAACCGCAAGCGCTTTGACGCCGTGAAATACAAGTATCTATACCAGACGAAGGACAACGAGAACCGGGAAGGATGGGTGGCCGCCAAAAACCGGGCCGAGGCGTACGCCGCGCTGCGCAAGCAAGGGATACGCCCGTACCGCGTCATAGGCGACGATCCGCCAAAATGGCGGTCGCGGGCGGCCGGTCTCGCGCTGGCGGCGCTCGCCGTGTCTTTCGCCGCCGCCGTCTGGTGGACGATGTCGCCTGCCGGGGAACGCGAGTCGCCGGCGAGACGCCAGCAGTTGACCGGTGACAGCTCGGTGATATCGGCGGGACTCGAGACCGGGTGGGAAGGCGTCTTCTCGACGACGCTCGACAGATTCCTCGCCGCATACGCGCAGCCCGGGTGGATTGCGCTGCCGCCAGATGTGACCGAAGACGATGTCTCGCGGTTTGCGGACGAGCTCGAAACGAAGCTGGAATTCTTCGACGGGGAACCTCCGGAAGTGCGCCAGTTGAAGCGGATCGTACTCGAAATGAGACGCGAGATGAAAAACTATCTCGCCTCTGGCGGGACCGCCGGTGAATACATGTCGTTTCTCGAGGAGCGGCAGGACGAAGAGCTGTCGTTCAGGCAGAAAGCGCTCAAATCGGTGGAATCCGCGCCGGAGTCCAGCCGCGAAAGAATACGGATGAACATGAACGTGCGCCTGCACGAAATGGGTCTGCCGGAACTCGGCCGCTAGTTCCCGGCAGGCGCCGCAAACATGGCTGACAGCCGCGGAAAGATTTGGTATAATACACGCATGAACATAAAGTGTCTTTTTGCAGTATTCGCGCTGGCTTCGGCCTGCGCGACGGCTCAGAATGTCGACGCTCTGGCCATGGAGCGCGCGAAAGCGATTTTGTCCCGGATGACTCTCGAGGAGAAGGTGTCGCTTTGCGCAGGTTCGGGAACAATGTCGCTGCCGGCCATACCACGGCTCGGCATAATGGACGAGTGGAAGATGTCCGACAACTCCCAGACGGTGCGCGCCGACATGGAGCGCTGGACGTGGAACTGCACATCCACGAACGACGAGGCGACCGTGCTGCCGAACCTTTCCGCGCTGGCGTCCACGTGGAGCGTGGACCTTGCCGCGCGTTTCGGACACGTCATGGGCGAGCAGGCGCGCGCCCGCGGCAAGGACATGATGCTCGGCCCCGGCGTCAATATAATGCGCACTCCGCTATGCGGCCGCAACTGGGAATACTTCAGCGAAGATCCTGTTTTGACGGCGAAGCTCGTCGTGCCGGAAATTAAGGCCATGCAGAGCCACGACGTCGCGGCGTGCGTAAAGCACTTCTGCGTGAACAGCCAGGAGAATGACAGATTCAACAACGACGCCGTCCTGGACGACAGGACGCTGAACGAGATATACCTGCCCGCGTTCCGCGCCGCGGTGAAGGAAGCCGGCGTGTATGCTCTCATGACCAGCTACAATCTTTACAACGGCCAGCGCTGCTCGCAGCACATGTATCTGCTCAAGGGCATTCTGCGCGAGCGCTGGGGCTTCGACGGACTCGTCGTCACGGACTGGGGCGGGCAGCGCTCCACTGTCAAATCCGCGCTTTCCGGCGCGGGTACCGAGATGAACAGAGGCTCGGACATACGCTATCTCGCCAATCCGTCCAAGGGGACGTATCCTCTCGCCGACGCCGTCCGCGCCGGACAGGTGCCGGGGGCTTTCGTGGACGAGAAGGCGCTGCGCGTTCTCTACACGATGGCCAGGACGAATTTCCTGGATCCAGCGAAGCGCAAAGGCGGCGAGCGTCTGACGGAGCGCCACCGGAAGGAGGCGCTGGCAATCGCAGAGGAGGCGGTCACGCTTCTGAAGAACGACGCCGGAACGCTGCCTCTCAATCCCGCAAAGATGAAGAAGGTTCTTCTCGTCGGCAAGCTTGCTGACACCGAGATGACGAAAAAGGGATGGAGCGCCGAGGGCAAGCCGCTTTACGAGATTACGCCGTACAAAGGCATCGTGGAGTATTTCGCCGGCAGGAACGTCGCTATAGAGCGCGCGCCGCTTGTCGCCTCCGACGGGGCCGACAGCGTGCATCCTGTGATTGAAAGCTCGATAGGAACCTTCGACACGACCGCGATGGACGCGGGGATGAGCGTGCGGGCTTGGCAGACCGAGTGGTACAGCGGCGTCACCGCGCCCACCGGGACGCCCTTCAAAGTCGGCTTCTCCCGCCAGCCCGGCTTCGACCTCGGCACCGCCGCGCCGTTCGAGGGGATGGACACGAACTGTTTCTGCGTCGTGTGGCGGACGAAGCTGATCGCGCCCGAAACCGGCGACTACGCTTTCGCGTGCGAACTCGACCATCGCGCCGAATCGCGCATAGTCATCGACGGCGCGACCGTTGCTGCCGGCCGCGAGCTCGGCCGCATATCAGGCCAGGCCGCGCTGGCCGCGGGCGAGACGTACGATCTTTCCGTAGTGTACATAGGCGACACGGGCGAACATAAAATCGGCTTTGGCTGGCAGCTGCCGTCCGAACGCGGCACGATCGAAGAGCTTCGCGCCAAGGCGGAGTCCGCGGATGCCGTTCTCGTTTTCACCGGCACGGAGGTCGGCCACGGCCGCGCGCTCGAGTGCGAAGGTGGCGACAGGCCGGACATGAAGCTGCCTGTGGGGCATGACGAGGCCATCGCCCGCATACTTTCCTGGAAGATTCCCGGTACTGTCGTAGTCAACCATTCCGGCTCGCCGGTCGAGATGCCGTGGGTAGGCGACTGCCCGACGCTCGTGCAGCAGCCCTATCTCGGCCAGGAGGCGGGCCGCGCCCTCGCGCGGGTTCTCTTTGGCGATGTCAATCCTTCCGGCAAGCTGCCTTGCACATGGCCGTACTCGTACGCCGACACCGGCGTCGCGAGGCTTGGCGAGCTCACGCCTAAGCACTCGATCTACAACGAGCGCTTCTACGTCGGCTACCGCTGGTTCGACGCGATGGGCATAAAGCCGATGTTCCCGTTCGGATACGGCCTGTCTTACACGGTGTTCGAGTACAAGAGGCTCAAGGCGAGCCGCGAGGACGGCGGGTTCGAGGTTTCGGTCAAGGTCGAGAATGCCGGCAGTGTGGCCGGCAAGGAATCGGTGCAGCTTTACGCGACATATCCCGACACTGGCGTCGAGAGATGTGTCGCGGAACTGAAGGCGTTCGCCAAGACAGGCCTTCTCGAACCGGGCGACGGCGAGAAGCTGACGATGTTCGTCGGCTACCGCGATCTCGCCTATTGGGACGACGTGCAAAACCGTTTCACGACTCCCGCAGGCGTCTACAAACTGCTCGTCGGCTCGTCCTCGCGCGACATACGCGGTTCGGTCGACGTCACCGTGCGCGAGACGATGGTCTTCGACGACTGACAAAGCCGCGGCGATCAACCAGCAACACTCAAAACAGATCAAGTGCAAAACACATGAAGAAAGCTCTTATCACCGGAATCACCGGCCAGGACGGCTCGTACCTCGCAGAACTCCTTCTGTCGAAGGGATATGAAGTCCATGGCCTCATACGGCGCGCCTCGACATTCAACACCGAGAGAATCGACCATCTCTACCAGGACCCGCACGTCAACGAACGCACGCTGTTTTTGCACTACGGCGACATGGGCGACAGCTCCAACCTCATACGCCTCGTCTACGAGATACAGCCCGACGAGATATACAACCTCGCGGCGCAAAGCCATGTGAGAGTGTCGTTCGATTCGCCGGAGTTCACGGGCGACGTGGATGCTCTCGGCACGATGCGCCTTCTGGAGGCGATCCATTTGACGGGGCTTGCCGGCAAGACGAGATTCTACCAGGCTTCGACGAGCGAACTCTTCGGCCTCGTGCAGGAAGTCCCCCAGAAGGAGACGACGCCGTTCTATCCCCGCAGCCCCTACGCCGTCGCGAAGCTGTACGGATACTGGGCGGTGAGGAACTACCGCGAGGCCTACGGCATGTTCGCTTCGAACGGCATACTCTTCAACCACGAGTCGCCGCGCCGCGGCGAGACTTTCGTCACGCGCAAGATCACCCGCGCGGTCGGCCGCATCAAGGTCGGCCTGCAGGACAAGCTCTACATGGGCAATATCAATTCGCTGAGAGACTGGGGCTTCGCCGGCGACTATGTCGAAGGCATGTGGCGCATCATCCAGCACGACAGGCCCGAAGACTTCGTCCTGGCGACGGGCGAGATGCATTCCGTCAAGGAGTTTCTCGAACTTGCGTTCGCCGAGGTCGGCCTGGACTGGCAGAAGTATGTAGACTACGACGCGAGGTACATGCGCCCGACCGAAGTCGACCAGCTCCTTGGCGACGCTACAAAGGCCCGCACAGTCCTGGGCTGGGAGCCGAAGGTGAAATTCCGCGAACTCGTCAGCATGATGGTCGCCGCCGATCTCGCTCTCGCCGAAAAAGAATTCAAAGTCAGGAACGCATGATGGTGAAGTCTTCCAAAATATTCGTCGCGGGACACCGCGGCATGGTCGGGAGCGCGGTCTGCCGCGCTCTGGCGGCGGCGGGCTTCTCCAACATCGTGACGCGCGGACATTCCGAACTCGATTTGCTCGATCCGGCGGCGGTCAGGGCTTTTTACGAGGCAGAGCGCCCGGATGTAGCGGTTGTAGCGGCGGCGAGAGTCGGCGGCATCGGCGCGAATTCCGCGGCGAACTCGCGGTTTCTCTACGAGAACGAGATGATCGCCATGAATACTGTCTGGGCCGCGGCGGAGTGCGGCGTCGGCCGCCTCCTCTTCCTCGGCTCGACGTGCATCTACCCTCGCATGGCGCCGCAGCCGATCCCCGAGTGCGCGCTTCTTTCAGGTCCTCTGGAGAAGACGAACGAAGGCTACGCCCTCGCGAAAATATCGGGCCTGAAGCTGTGCGAATTCCTGCGCCGCGAAAGGGGGCTCAAGTACCATTCCCTGATGCCGACCAATCTGTACGGTCCCGGCGACA
The DNA here is from genome assembly GCA_946628745.1 of uncultured Verrucomicrobiota bacterium. GTDB lineage: Bacteria > Verrucomicrobiota > Kiritimatiellia > RFP12 > UBA1067 > UBA1067. Next base: position 25,691 of record CAMOXA010000001.1, read on the forward strand.
ACTACGACATAGAGCACGGCCATGTGCTGCCGACCCTCATACGCAAGTTCGACACGGCGGACGGCGAGGTTCGCCTGTGGGGCACCGGGTCGGCCGTGCGCGAATTTCTTCACGTCGACGATCTCGCCTCGGCGTGCCTTTTCGCCCTGGGGCTCGACAATCCGCCGGACCTCATGAACGTCGGCAGCGGCGAGGAGGTGACGATACGTGAACTGGCCGAGGCCGTGAAGTCCGCGACGGGCTCCAGCGCGAAAATCGTGTGGGATTCGTCAAAGCCGGACGGGACGCCTCGCAAGCTGTGCGACACGACGCTCATACGATCGCTCGGGTGGGTGCCCAGGATCGGCCTCAAGGAAGGCCTCGCCATGACCGTCGCGTCGTATCGCGAAGAACTGTCTGCCGGGACCATCCGGCTTTAGAAAGGAGCATCAGCAATGGGAGCATCAGAAATGGACGAGATAGATTTTGAAACCGATTCCTTCAGCGACATCGTAGCCAAGGATCCTCGCTACAACGCGAGGGCGTACGCGCTACTCATGGATGTCATAAACTACCTCGTCGATGAACTCGAAGCCAAGCATATAGACGCGGAATTCATCCTGGATGAATTCCGCGAACGGACTCTCGACCAGTACGGCCCCTTGAGCTATACGGTTCTGACGGAGTGGGGTGTGGAGCGCTGCGAGGATATCGGCGAGATGATGTTCAACCTCGTGGAATCCAAGAGGGTGAACAAGGACCAGAGCGACTCGCCCGAGGCGTTTGTCGGCAGATACGATTTCAAGGAAGCGTTCAAAGGCCCATACGAAGTCTAACCGAATCTTTTTTCAGATTCGCCCTTGACATACCTACCCGAAGGTATGTATAATATCCGGCGTTTTTTTCCGTTGACAGGAAGGAGCCGCGACAGGAAATGGCAAGACGGGCCAAAGTGGAGGCAGAAAGGACGCGCGCGAGGATACTCGCGAGCGCGTTGTCGCTTTTCGCCAGGAACGGCTACGAGACCACAACTTTTAACGATATCGCCGCGCGCGTGCACATGACCAAGGGCGCGGTGTACTGGCACTTCGAGTCGAAGGAAGCGCTGTTGATGGCGCTTGTGGACGAGATGTTCGAGAAGTTTGAGCGCCAGATAGCCGACGTAATGCCGAAGAGCGAGCTTACGTTCGACACTGTCGCCTGCACGATGGTCGAGACGGCGCGGCGGCTCGTGGACGACGCGAAGGGCCGTGCGTTTTTCATGCTGATGCGCACTCAGGTCAAATGGGGCGCCGAGTCCATGACCCGGGTGAAAGAGGATCTCATAACAAACAACAGGTTCGGACCTTGGCACGCCTTCGTCCAGGCCGTCGAGAACGACATCAAGTCCGGCCGCGCCCGCGCCGGCACCGACCCGGTGGAAATCGCCGGCATATGCGTCGCGTTGTGGGACGGGCTTGTGCAGGGCCGCATAGACGGCTTTCTCAGGACGGACATGTGCCAAACGATACGTCACGCGTTCGACGCGGTGTGGAGTTCCATATCAAACGATTTGCCGCGGCAGGCAATAAAATCAAAACAATAAATCAAGGAGCGGAAAATGGCAGGAGCAGCAAAAGCAGTAGGCGCGGCAGTCGCGCAGTTGGTTCTCGCGGCGGTGTGCGTCGCAGGCGGATGGATCGCCAAGGATATGTGGCCGAAGTCGGACGACGCGGCCGAGAAGGCGAAGGCCAAGGCCGCCGCGATGGCCGCAATGCGCCAGACGGTCGCCGTCACGAACGCCGAGACGCGCGTCTACAACCTGCCCGAGAGCTTCATAGCCCACGCCGAAGCCGTGCAGGAAGTTGATCTTCTCCCGCAGGTCGACGGCTACGTCAAAGAGATCAAGTTCAAGGAAGGCGATGTCGTCAAGGAAGGGCAGCTTCTCTACGTCATCGACGACGAGCGCTATCTGGCGGTCGTGAACCAGCGCAAGGCCGACCTCGAAGCGGCGGAGGCCGAGGCCCGCCGCGCCGAGCGATATTTCGACCGCATGCAGAAGGCCGACGAGCGCGGCATTACGCAGCTCGAGCGCGACAACGCCGAAGCCGCCGCGGAAAAGGCGAAGGCCTCCGTTTTGCAGGCCAAGGCGAATCTCGTGGTCGCCGAATACGACCTGAAGAAAACGACGGTCGTAGCCCCGATATCCGGGCAGATCGGCAAGTCCGCAGCCCATCTCGGCGACTATGTGGCGCCGTCGAAGGGAGCACTCGCGAAGATTGTGCAGATCGACCCCATACGCGTAAGCTTCCCGCTGACCGACCGCGCGTACATCGCGTGGCGCCAGGCGCAGCTGAAGGGGACCGACCACGCTTTCCGCATGAGACTGCTTCTGCCCGACGGCAGCGAATACGACCGGGAAGGCGAGTGGGATTTCGACGACAACCAGATGTCTCGCGAGACGGCGTCGATAATGATGCGGCTTAAATTCCCGAACGCCGAGCGCCTGCTCATACCGAACAGCTATGTGACCCTGCTCGCGGACTACAAGGAGCCGCCGAGCTATCCGTCCGTCCCGCAGCAGAGCCTTTTCGATCTGCCCGGCGGCAACCAGGGCGTGTGGGTATTGAAGGACGACATGACGGTGGAGCAGCGCCCGGTCGAGACCAAGGAAGCGTTCAACGGCTGGTCGCCTGTCGTGAAGGGCATCGAAGCCGGCGAGCGCGTCGTTATATCAGGCGTCGCGAAGCTCGGCCCCGGAGTGAAGGTCGAGGTGGTCCAGCCGACATCGAACGACGACATAAACGCCAACTACGTCTCGCCGATAGCCGATTGAGGAGAAGGCGATGAAATTGCCGATTAGAGAATCCATAGACAAAATCAAGACGTTCTCGCGGACGTTCGTCGAGAGGCCGCGCTTCGCGATGGTCATCGCGATCGTTCTTTCGATGGCGGGCTTGATGGCCATGTTCAACCTGCCGATTTCGCAGTATCCGCGCCTTACGCCGCCGTCGATTTCGGTCAGCTACACCTATCCCGGCGCGAACGCGAAGGAAGTCCTCAACACCGTCGCGATGCCGATCGAGGACGAAGTGAACGGCGTGGACGACATGCTCTACATGCAGGGCACGTGCGGCGACGACGGCAGCTACTCGCTCAACGTTTCGTTCGAGGTGGAGTCCGACCGCGATATGGACATGGTCAAGGTCCAGAACCGCGTGTCGCAGGCCGAAGCGAAACTGCCGGCCGAAGTGAAGCAGCTCGGCGGCAGGATTCGCGCCCAATCGACCGACATGCTCGGTTTCATCGCGATACGTTCGCCGAACGGCACCCACACGCGCCTGCAGATATCCGACTACATCTACGCCAACATCCAGCCGGTTCTCCTGAGAGTTGCGGGCGTCGGCGAGGCTACGGTCTACGGGCCGAAGCTTTCCATGCGCGTGTGGCTTGATCCCGCCAGGATGGCCGCGCAGGGCATGAACACCGAAGAGGTGATGGCCGCCGTCCAGAAGCAGAACATACAGGCCTCGCTCGGTTCTGTGGGCGCGGCGCCCACCGGCGGCCACGCGGCGTTCACGATGTCGCTTCTCGCCAAGGGCCGCCTCATGACGCCCAAAGAATTCGACGAGATTGTGATACGCCGCGACGAGAACGGCGGCGTCGTGAAGCTGAAGGATATAGCGCGCACCGAAATCGGCGAGCAGAACTACATGTTCACCGGCCAGCTCGACGGCGGCAACGCCGTGTCGATCGCCCTCCAGCAGAAGCCCGGCGCCAATGCCATCGCGACTATGGACGAGATACGCGCCGTGATGGAAAAGCTCAGCGAATCCTTCCCCGACGACATGACGTGGACGATACCCTACGACGCCACGGACTACGTGAGGCGCTGCATCGACGAAATCAAGCTCACGCTCTTCATCACCTTCGCGCTCGTCGTGCTCGTCTGCTACCTGTTCCTGCAGGACTGGCGCGCGACGCTGATACCGTGCCTGACGATTCCGGTCTCGCTCGCGTCCACGTTCATTCTGATGGCCTTCCTGGGCTACTCCATAAACATACTGACGCTGTTCGGTCTGGTGCTCGCCATCGGCGTCGTGGTCGACGACTGCATCGTCGTCGTCGAGCGCGTGCAGTTCCTGATAGAGACGCGCGGGCTCAACTCGAAGGAGGCCGCGATACAGGCTATGAGCGACGTGACGAGCGCGGTCATCGCGACCACGCTGGTCCTCCTGGGCATATTCGTGCCGGTCGGCTTCATGTCTGGCATCACCGGCCGGATCTACCAGCAGTTCTCGGTGACGCTTTCGGCGGCGGTTTGCTTCTCGACGGTGTGCGCGCTCACGCTCGCGCCGGCGCTCTGCTCGCTCATACTCCACGAGGCCAGGCCCTACAGGCACGGTCCGCTCGCGTGGTTCAACTGGGCCATCAACACCTTCAAGAGTTTCTTCGTGCGCCTGGCGAAATGGCTCGCGAGCCGCATCTTCCTCGCGCTCGCGCTTCTCGTGCTGACGATTCTGCTGACGATACAGATGTTCCGCGGCACCCAGACGTCCTTCCTGCCGGAAGAAGACCAGTGCGTGATCTTCGCGTCGATGGAAATGCCCGAAGGCTCCACGCGCGACCGCACGCGCGACGTGTCGCTCAGGGCCGTGCAGGCGCTGCGCGCCGTCCCGGAGGTCGAGAGCGTTCTGACCGTCACCGGCTTTTCGATGGTCGGCGGGCGCGGCGAGAACCAGTGCCTGCTCGTGATCGACCTGAAGGACTGGGAGGAGCGCAAGGCCAAGGACCAGAGCGCGGCGAAGCTGGTCGAGCGGCTGCAGGGCGTGCTCGCCCAGATACCCGAGCCCAGCTGGAAGGTGTTCATGCCCCCGGCGATTCCGGGCCTCGGCATGGCGAACGGCGTGACGGTGCATATACAGGACAAAGGCACCGCCGACCCGGTTCGCATGGACCGCATCAAGAACCAGGTGCTCGCGGCTCTCAACGACAAGTCGAAGCATCCCGACATCTTCGTGGCCTATTCGGGCTACAACGCGGTCACGCCCCACCTGAGGTTCAATCTGGAGCGCGACAAGGCGGAGATGTTCAAGGTTCCGGTCGGCACGGTCTACTCGACCCTGCAGAACTATCTGGGCTCGCGGTACGTCAACGACGTCAACCTCGGCACCCAGGTCAACCGCGTCACGGTCCAGTCCGACTGGGCGGGCCGCGCCACCCCGGAGGCCATCGAGAGGCTGTACGTGCGCGGCGAAAACGGCGCGATGGTCCAGATCGGCTCGCTCGGCACGATAACACGCGAGCTCGGTCCGCGCACAGTCTACACGCGCGACAAGTACGTCATGAGCTCGATAACGATTCTCCCGATGGAAGGCGCGGCCTCCGGCAAGATCATGAGCGACATCCGCAAGGAGTTCAAGGAGCTCCTGCCCGAAGACTACGGCTACGACTGGGCGGACCTCTCGTACCAGGAGCAGCGCAACGAGGGCAGCGCCGTGCCGCTCATCGCGCTCGCGATTCTCTTCGGCTACCTGTTCCTCGTCGCGCAGTACGAGAGCTGGACGATTCCGCTGCCCGTCATGCTCTCGATATTCGTGGCGGTGTTCGGCGCGCTGTGCGGACTGAAGTGGTTCGGCATATGGATGACGGGCAATCCGTACCCGCTGTCGATCTACGCCCAGCTCGGCCTCGTCCTGCTGGTGGGTCTGGCGTCGAAGAACGCGATTCTCATCGTCGAGTTCGCCAAGGACAAGCGCGAGAACGAAGGCTACTCTATCGTGGACGCGGCCGGGGCGGCGGCGGGCGAGCGGTTGAGGGCTCTTCTCATGACGGCGCTCACGACGCTTCTCGGCACGCTGCCGATGATGATCGCCACGGGCGCCGGCGCCGCGAGCCGCAACCACCTCGGCACCACCGAGTTCTGGGGAATGTTCGCGTCGGTAGCGTTCGGCATACTGCTCGTGCCGGGGCTTTACGCGCTCTTCCAGACGTGGCGCGAGAGGATAAAGAGGCTCTTCGCATACATCGCCGCCACGTCGCAGCGCCGCCGCAGCCTCAAGGCGCGGGCGCGGTAGGCGGGGAACCGGGCGCAAGAACGACGTAAGACAAGCATCAGGAGCGACAAAATGAAGACAATAGCATTCGCAACCGGCGCCGCGGCAATCGCAGGCTGCTGTTGCCTGCCCGCAGTCGGGCCGGACTACGAAAAACCAGACATCGACACGCCGTCTCGCGTGCTCGACGACGCAGGCCTGCCGACGACGAACCTCACCGCCACCGGCGAGTACAAGCCGGCCGAAGGCGAAGACGACGTTCGCGCCGTCATCACCACAAACGATGTGGCGCGCTGGTGGCGCCATTTCAACGATCCTGTCCTCACTGGTCTTGTGGACGCGGCGGTTACGAACAACATGTCGTACTTGATGGCCCGCGAGCGCCTCGTCGCCAGCCGCTGGGAGCTTGTCGGCACATTCTCGGCATTCATGCCCAGGCTGGACGCGTCCGGCGGATTCGCCCGCATGGAACGCGGCGAAAACACCTCCACGATGTGGGGGACGGGCCGCACCTTGCACCGCGACATGTATTCCGGCGGCTTCGACGCCACTTGGGAAATCGACCTCTTCGGCGGCAGCCGCCGCGCGACGGAGGCGGCTTTCGCCGCGGCCATGGCCGAGGAGTGCAATCTCGACGACGCGAAGGTGTCGCTCACGGCCGAAGTCGGCCGGCAGTACATCGAACTTCGCACCACCCAGCAGCGCATCGAGGTCGCGCGCACCAACCTCGTCTTGCAGAGCGAGACGTACGACATCCTCAAGTCGCGCCTCGATTCAGGCATCGGCGACGAGCTGGCCGTCAGCCAGTCCAAGTACATAGTGGACGAAACGCGCGCCGGCATTCCCGCGCTTCTCGCACAGGAGGAGACGCTCAAGAACGCCCTCGCGATCCTGGTCGGCGAGATGCCGGGCGCCCTGCACGAGAGCCTCGCGGACTGCCCGCGCCGCGACTGGCTCGTCGAGCCGCGCCGTCTTGAGTCCGCCCCGGTCGACCTCATACGCGGCCGCCCCGACGTACGCGCAGCCGAGCGCAGGCTCGCCGCCGAGGTCGCGCGCATAGGCGTCGCCAAGTCGCTGTGGTACCCGAAACTGTATCTCAACGGATCGCTCGGTCTGGAGTCGGTCAAGGCCGGCAAGTTCCTCGAGCGCGGCGCGCTCTACGGCTCTCTCGGCCCGTCCGTGAGCTGGCCGATCTTCCAGGGCGGCAATCTGTACGCCAACGAGCAGGCGGTGGTCGCACGCGCGAGCGAGGCGTGCTACGCCTACGAGTTCGCCATAGAGAATGCATTCCGCGAGGTCTGCGACGCATATGCCGCGTACACTCAGGAATACCACCGCTACGAAGCGCTCAAGGGCGCCGTCAAGGCCGCCCAGGACGCAGTGGCGATATCGAACGACCTCTACAAGAACGGCCTCAGGGATTTTACCGCCGTGATCGACGCACAGCGCTCGCTGCTGCGCCTGCAGGAGTCTCTGGTGGTTTCGCGCGGACAGATTTCGTCCAGGATCATAGCGCTTTACAAGGCGCTTGGCGGCGGACTTTCCCGCGTCGATGATGAAGATGGCGAGGCAAAAGACGCCGAGATATGATATAATATCCGTCTCTATGAACATGAACGAGAAGCGGACGGGCGCGCGCGCGCTCGTCGAGTCGCTCGCCAAGGCGGGCACAGAGGTGCTGTTCGGATATCCGGGCGGCGCCGTCCTTGACATATTCAACTGCCTCACGGACGCGAAATTCCCGTTCGTCCTCGGGCGCCACGAGCAGGGCAGCGTGCATATGGCCGACGGCTATGCGCGCTCGACCGGCAAGCCGGGCGTGTGCCTCGTGACATCCGGCCCCGGCGCGACGAACACGATAACCGGTCTCGCCACGGCGAACATCGACGGCGTGCCGCTTATTGTCATAACCGGACAAGTCTCGCTGCCGCTCATAGGCACGGATGCATTTCAGGAGGCGGACACGACCGGCATAACGCGCGCCGTGTCGAAGCACAACTTTCTGGTGCACTCGGCCGACGAAATACCCGAGATCGTCGCGCAGGCGTTCTACATCGCGACGCACGGCAAGCCCGGCCCGGTAGTCATAGACATACCCAAGAACTGCCAGCAGGCCCTCACGTCCGCGCAGTACCCCGAACGCGTCTCGCTCAGGGCGTACCATCCCGAAAGCGCCGCGACGACCGCCCAGCTCAACAAGCTCGCCAGGCTCATAAACGACGCGGAGCGTCCGGTCATATACGCCGGCGGCGGAGTCATCGCGTCCGGCGCGGCGGACGATGTCGCCACGCTCGCGCGCAAGGCCGGCATTCCGGTCGCGACAACGCTCATGGGGCTGGGCAGCTTCGACGAGCACGACCCGCTCTCGCTGAGAATGGCCGGCATGCACGGGACCCCCGCCGCGAACTGGGCTATGAATGAAGCCGACTTGATACTCGCTCTGGGCGTCAGATTCTCCGACCGCGTCACCGGCAGGATTTCAAAGTACGCCCCGAAGGCGAAGATCGTCCACGTCGACTGCGACCCCGCCTCGATCGGCAAGAACGTTCCTGTCGCGCTCGGCATCGTCGCCGACGTGAAGGACGTGCTCACGACCGTAGGTTCGCGCGTGAAGCCCGCCGTCCACCCCGAGTGGATTGCGAAGATCGAGGGGTGGAAGAAGGAGCGTCCCCTCGCCTGGAAGCCCATGCACCCCGGCGTCATCATGCCGCAGGCTGTCATGGAGGCTATCGACAAGGCGTCCGGCGGCAGGGCCGTCGTCGTGACCGATGTCGGCCAGCACCAGATGTGGGCGGCTCAATACTTCCGCCATTCGATACCGCGCCACTTCCTCACGTCCGGCGGCATGGGCACGATGGGCTTCGGCATTCCCGCGGCGATCGGCGCGGCGATTGCGAGGCCAGACCACAAGACTGTCGCGGTGTGCGGCGACGGCGGCGCCCAGATGACATTCGAGGAGGTCGTGGTGGCTGTCGAACACAAGCTGCCCGTGACGTTCGTGGTCGTCAACAACGGCTGCCTCGGGATGGTCCGCCAGTGGCAGGAGCTGTTCTACGCCAAGAACTATTCCGGATCGATACTCACGGTGAAGGGCCGCCCGGCGAACGAGCTTCTGGAGCAGGATCTGGACTACGACTACCTGCCGGACTTCGTCAAGCTCGCCCAGGCGCACGGCGCCGAGGCTTACAGAGTCCTGGATCCCGCAAAGCTCGACGCGACCATCGCCAAGGCGATGCGTTCGAAGAAGACTACGCTGGTGGAGGTCATCGTCGAGCCTCGGGCCAACGTGTATCCTATGATTCCCGCGGGCAAGCCCGTGAGCGATATGGTGTTCGACTGAGGGGGCGCGACAATGAACGAAGAACAGACTCACAGACTCAACTGCTATGTCGAGAACAAGCCAGGTGTCCTGGCCCGCATAGTGGGCCTCATTTCCGGGCGCGGATACAACATCCAGACCTTGAACGTCGGCCCGACCGAAGACGGCTCCGTCTCCCGCATGAAGATCGACGTCCTCGGCTCGGCGCGCGTCGTCGAGCAGATCATCCTTCAGCTCAGGAACCAGGTCAACGTCATCGAGGTGACGAGCCGCAAGATGTAAGCCGCCTCAGCCGCAGCTGGCCGCACGCCGCGTCGGCGTCTTTGCCGCGCGAGCGCCGCAGCATCGTCTGGACGCGGTTTTTCATCAGCACGTCGAGAAACATCATCATCGTCTCTTCGCCGGGCGTCTCGAAGTCCGGACGGTGCGCGACGGGCGACAGCGGGATGAGGTTCACTTTTGCCATGGGTACCCGCCTGACCTGGCGCGCCAGCTCCTCGGCGCATTCGCGGGAATCGTTGACGCCTTTTATGACGGTGTATTCGAAAGTGATTATGCGCTTGGTCGCCTTGGTGTAGGCGGCGCACGCCTCGAGAAGCTCGTCAAGCCCCCAGCGCCGGTTCACCGGCATAAGTTCGCTCCTGAGCGCGTCGTTCGGCGCGTGAAGCGAGACGGAAAGCTCGAACTGGATGCCTTCCGCCGCCAGTTTGGCGAAGCCGGGCACGACGCCGCACGTGGAAAGCGTGATGTGGCGCGCGCCGAGGTTGGGGCCCTTGCCGGCGTTGATGAGCTTTAGCGCGCGCATGGTTTCGTCGTAGTTGGCGAAAGGCTCGCCCATTCCCATGACGACGATATTGGTTATTTCGCCCATGCGCCGCCCCGCCATGTACTCCGCCACGATCTCGTCCGCCGAGAGCGAGCGCACCACGCCCTGGGAGCCGCTCGCGCAGAACGCGCAGCCCATCGCGCAGCCGACCTGCGTCGATATGCACTGGGTGAAGCGCCCAGTCGCCGGAATCAGCACGGTCTCGACGGAATTGCCGTCTTCGAAGCCGAGCAGGAGCTTTCGCGTGCCGTCGGCCGACTGCGAGACGTCGAGCGTCTCGGTTTTTGTAAGCGGGAACTCAAGCTTGAGGGTTTCGCGGAATTCTTTCGGCAGCGTCGTCGCCTGATCCCAATCGTCGATCCAGTCTCGGTACAGCGACTGCAGAATCTGATCGGCGCGGAAAGGTCTTAGACCGCGTTCCTTCAATATGGGCTTCCACTCGTCGGGCAGTATGCTCCATGCTTTTCTCATCGCGGCATAGTATAGCATAAACACGTGCACCGTGCAAACGCCGCGCGGCGTTTTGCCGCGGTTGCGAGGCCACCGAGCCGCCCGTTGGCGCGGCAGGCCGC
>CAMOXA010000002.1 GCA_946628745.1 uncultured Verrucomicrobiota bacterium
TTTCGACCAAGGGTTCCGCCGCAGGCGACCTTGTTGAAAAGGTCCAGAAGGCTGTCGAACTCGCGAAGCCGCGCTTTGCCGAGGCCGGGATAAAGATGGACGGCGAGATGCAGTTCGACGCCGCTATCGTCCCTGCCGTCGGCAGGCTCAAGAACCCCAAGGGCGAGATACAGGGCAATGCCAACGTGTTCATCTTCCCCGACCTGCAGGCCGGCAACATCGGCTACAAGATCGCGCAGCGCCTCGGCGAGGCGGACGCGATCGGCCCCAATCTGCAGGGTCTCGCGAAGGCGATGAACGATCTCTCCCGCGGATGCTCCGCCGAAGACATCGTGGGGACAATCTGCGTAACGCTGCTGCAATCGGCGGCGAAGTAAGGAGCGGGCAGGCGGCATGACCGGCGAAAAGATGCTAGAACGCGCGAGGGAGGTCTTCGACATAGAGCTCGAAGGCCTCCGGCGGACGCGCGACTCGCTGGACGGGAATTTCGTCCGGGCGGTCGACCTCATGCTTGAATGCGTGCGGGCCGAAGGCATCATAGTAGTCACCGGCATCGGCAAGAACCTCGCCGTCGCCGAAAAGATGAGCGCGATATTCGCGTCGACTGGTACGCGCTCGATCTGCCTCAACCCCGTCCAGGCGATGCACGGCGACCTCGGGATGGTCGCGCCGAGGGACGTCCTCGTGGCGCTTAGCTTCTCCGGCGAGTCGGACGAGATTCTTCGCCTCATACCCGCCATACGCCGGCATGGGCTGAAGGTCGTGTCGCTTACGGGCCGGCCCGGTTCGTCGCTAGCCGCGATGAGCGACATACACGTCGAGATACCCTGCGGCAAGGAGGCGTGCCCGTTCGGCATGGCACCGACGAACTCGACGACCGCTACGATGGCGATGGGCGACGCGTTCGCGATGGTGATGCTGGACGCGCTGAAGTTCGACGTTTCGAGCTACGCGATGAACCATCCGGCGGGCGCGATCGGCAGGGCGCTGGTGCTGAAGGTCACGGACGTGATGCGCACCGGCGAGCGTCTCGCGAAGGTCGCGCCGGACGCGACCGTCATGTCGGCGCTTATGGCAATGACAAAGGCCCAGGGAGGCTCTGCCGTCGTCGCGGACGCCGACGGGCGGCTCGCGGGCATTTTCACCGACGGCGACTTCAGGCGCATAATGAGCGAGGGGCGCGGCGATCTGGCCTCTCCGGTCGAAGCGTACATGACGCGTTCGCCGATGTTCGTGAGAGACGACGCGTACGCCGCCGAGCTGATAAAGATTTTCGAAGCGAAGAGGATAGACGACTTGCCGGTCTGCGACGCAGCAGGCAGGGTCGTCGGCCTCGTCGACATACAGGATTTGCCAAAAATGAAAGTACTGTGAAAGGAGACACAAAAATGAATATGAAGAAAACATTGATTTTCGCGGTTGCGGCCGTGTCCGCTGCCGCAGCGGTCGCGGCGACGCCCCGCAACTCGGCGCGCATGTCCCGCGGCGCGGCCGCCAAAGCGCCGCCGGCCCAGGCCGAAGAAGAGGGTGCCGTCGGCAAAGTCACTTTGACGCAGCTGCCCAAGACGGGCAGGTCCGCGACTCTCGCCGCGCCTTCTGTGCCCGGCGGCACAATCATCGGACCGTGCTTCACAAAGCCGAGAAAGTGGATCGTCCTCGAGACGAAGTACGATACCACCGCCAAATGGACCGACCAGCTGACCTTCACCTGGCACGTTCTCCTTGAGACCAAGAGCGCGACCGAAAAGGACAAGAACGACCGCGAGAAGCTGCCGCCCTACTCCTATTTCAGCCAGACCGTCACCTACGTGAACATCCCCCGCGGCGCCCATGCCTCGTCGGTCTGCCTGCAGCCGTCCTATCTCGAACGCTACGGCGAACCCAAGGCCGTCGGCGTCGTCGTGACCGACGCGAACGGCAAGATGGTCGCCGGCGACAGCGTCAGCGAGATGGGCAAGGAATTCGAACACAAGCAGTGGTGGAACGAGAGCTCCATCATGGAGAAAAAGGACAGGGGCGAACCGATGATCGAGCGCAGGCAGGGTCTGCTGGAACGCTCCAAGACCATCTGGGCGCTCGTGAACCCGAACGACTACGAGATGGTGGCGCAGTGACGGCCCAGCGGCCGCCGGACGAGACGCATCTGTCAACAAAGCTCCAATACCAGCCATGGCAAAGAAAATACTGACACTGAATATCGGCGCGTCGAGCGTGGCGCTTGCCGAATACGAGGCCGGCGGAAAATCGCTGAAACTCGTGAACTACGGAACTGCGGCCCTCGCGGCGCCGCTGGATTCCGGCAACGCCGAGACGATCCTCTCGCCCGCGCTGCTTGAAATCGTGCGCGAGAAGGGCATTCGCCCCGGCAAGGTTTCGGTGTCGCTCTCCGGGCAGATGGTGTTCCCGCGCTTTGCGGCGATACCGATGGCCGGGGGCGAGGACAAGTTCGACCAGATGGTCCGCGTCGAAATCGAACAGAACATACCGTTCCCGATCGACGAGATGGTCTGCGACAGGGCGATCCTCGGCGACACGGAGACCGGCGACAAGGCGGTCATGGTCGTGGCGGCGAAGATCGACCAGGTCGAGTCGATAACCACGGCGCTTGCGGCGGCGGGCTTCACGCCCGAAATCGTCGATGTCGCGCCGCTTGCCGTCACGAACGTCCTGAAGGCCGTGCGGGGCGACGACGGCGCTTGCGTGGTCATCCTCGATATCGGCGCTAAGACGACATCGCTCGTCATATCCGAGGGCGAGAAGCTCTACAACCGCTCGATACCCGTAGCCGGCAACACGATCACCAAGGAGATCGCGCAGCTTCTGGGCTGCACCCGCGAAGAGGCCGAGCAGATCAAGCGAGAGAACGCGTATGTCTCGATGGGCGGCGTCACCGAAGACGAAGACGAGACGCTCGACAAGATCTCCAAAGCGTGCCGCGCGGTCTTGACGAGGCTGCACGCGGAGATTTCGAGATCGATCAACTTCTATCGTAGCCAGCAGGGCGGCGGGATGCCCGTCAAGCTCTATCTGACAGGCGGCAGCTCGCTTCTGCCGCGGCTGGACGCGTTCTTCAGCGACTCGCTGCAGCTCGAGGTCGAATACCTCAATCCGTTCGAGATTATATCGGTCGGCGGCGGGGTCGACGGTTCGGCGCTCGAATCCGACACCGTGTTTCTCGCCGCCACCGCCGGCGTCGCGCTGCACGTCGCGGGACTCGCCGGAATCGAAATCAACCTTCTGCCGCCTTCGCTCGTCGAAGCGCGCGCCGAAGTCGCCCGCGTGCCGTTTGTCGCCGTCGGCGCGGCCGGAATCGTCGCGGCGCTCGCCTGCTGGCTCGTGGCCGCAATGGGCGAGAACGGCAGGCTCGACGAGAGCCTCGACGCCGCCACGCGCGAGGCCGACAGGCTGGAGAGCATAACCAGGAGCATGGGCGCGGCGAAGGACGCCGAGGCGGCCGCGTGGAACTCGGCCACCAATCTCGCGGCGAGACTCGCCAGGCGCGGCGATGCGCTCGAACGTTTCGAGACCGTCCGCAAGGCGGTCGGCGCACACCCCGGCATATGGATAGCCAAGTGGGAGGTCCGCACCGAGAAGGAGCAGGTCAAGACTCCCGAGCAGGAAAACTCCGGACGCCGCGGCAGGCGCGCTTCGCAGGAGTCGGCCGAGATTGAAGTCGAAAGCACTTTCGTGACGATACGCTGCTGGGACTATATGGCCCGCAAGCTTACCGAAGGCGCAGCGCCCGAGGCGGCCGCGCCGGCGGAGGGGGATGACGCCGAAGCCGAAACCGCCGCGAATCCGCAGCCCGACGCCGAAGGCGCCGAGGCAGCCGACAACGCGGACGCCGCCGCTGCTGCGCACCGCGCCAGATCCCGCGCCACCGTGCAGAACACGGTCGACATGATCGTGGCCGCCGAGCTCAAGAAGTCCGAAATAATAGTCCCCGGTTCCGTCCGCACCGTCGGCCAGAAAGTCTACGGCAAGGGCGGGTGCCTGCAGGAGTTCGTTTTGAGAATGCAGTTCAAGGAGCCAGAATACAAATGAACAAAAGCAAGCTCGCAATGGCCGTTATCGGCGGCGTCGCCGGTTTGATGGCGGTAGGCATAGGCGTCATGGTCTGGATGCAGACCGATGCGTGCGACGAGAAGCGGTTTGAACTCGATTCGCAGTTCTCCCGCCAGTCGGCGAACGCCGCGGCGAACCCCGCCGTCGCCGAGGCGCACAGGAAGAACGAAAAGTCCCTCGTCGACTGGGCTAAGGCATCGTACGCGTTCGTCGGCGACAGGAGCGTGCGCGAACTTGACGCCGACCAGGAGGCGTCCGCGTTCAAGCAGCAGATGATGGACGAATGGCGCGCGCTCACGAAACTGCCCGCCGATTCCGACGTGAAGATCATCAAGGAGACGTTCTTCTTCGGCGACACCTTCAAGGATTTCATCTCGCAGGGGTCGATGCCGTCCGCCAAGGACAAGCCGAGACTGCAGCGCGAGTGGGACGACCTCATGCATATGATGGACATCTTCCTGAAGTCCGGTGTGACGGAACTTGTAGGCGTCGAGGTCGTCCGCAAGAAATCCGACGAACCCGCAGCCGACGAAAAGCGCCAGCGCAGGCGCCAGTCGTCCGGCGCGGCCGCGACAGTCGAGCCCTACCCGAGCTCAGAGGAGACGTACGTCCTCAGATTCACCGCGCGGCCGGAAGCGCTTGTGAAAACGCTTAACGCCATCGCGAGCGACGAAAAACGCTTCATGTCCGCGTCCATCCGCACGTTCGAACAGGCCGGCGACCCGCTCGTCATGATGCTCGGCGGCGGCGACAAGGACAAGGAGTCGCGCCGCGGCAGGGGACGCCGCGGCAGGCGCGCCCAGGAAGCCGAGGCGGCCGAGACGGCTGAAGGCGTCGAGGCGGAAATCGCGAGGAAGGGCCTCGTGACCAATCCCGAGACTTGCGAGCCCTTTACTGTCACGCTCGAAGTGACGACATACGACTTCGTGCCTGCAGAAGCAGAAGAGGAGGTGAAGAAATGATTTCCCGTTCGGCTGAAAAGAACATATTCGCGAGACACTGGGAGTGGTTCGTCGCCCTCCTTGGCATTGTCGCGCTTGTCGCGTCCGTCGCCTTGAATTTCGTCCTAGCTGACGACGGCGAGGAGCTGGCGGGCGGCGTCCGTCCCTCCGGCGGCAACGCGAAGGTCGAGCCCGTGTCGCTCGAGCGTCTGGAGCAGACGCTGCTCGCTGTCAAGGCACCGCGGCTGCTCGACGACGTTCCCGAAGACAAAGGCAGCTTCCTCGCCTCGGAGTTCTGCGTCTTTTGCTCGAACGCCGAAGGCGGGCAGAGCTGCGGCAGGCCGATTCCGTTCGGCGTCGAAACCTGCCCCTACGCCGACTGCGGCGTCAGGCAGAACAAAGAAGAGAAGCCGACGCTTGACACTGACGGTGACGGACTCACGGACGAATACGAGAAGTTGCATGGCCTCAACCCGAGCGATCCGGATGACGCCGACGGAGACCTCGACGGCGACGGCTTCACGAACATCGAGGAGTTCGCGGCCGGCACGAACCCGTCCAGCAAGGACGACCATCCCGACTATCTCGACTCGTTCAAGATCGAGCTTCCGCTCAAGCAGACATTCACGTCTCTTTCGCTCACAAGCGCGTACAAGACGCCGAGCGGACTCAAGATCAACTTCAAAGACCCAACCCACGCAAATGACTACACGCGCGGCGTGTATTCGGTCTACGCGGGCGACACGATCGGCGAAACTGGCTTTGTCGTCAAGTCCTGTGAACAGAAGACACGCGTCAAAAAGATGGGCGGCGGCATGACGAGGCGCGAGGAGTACTACGAGGCGGAATTGGAGCGCAAGGCCGACAAAAAGGTCGTGCGGCTCGTACAAGGCGTCGCGAAGACTCCAGTCGACGAGCAGGCAAAGGTCGTTTGCGAACGCGGCGGACGTGTCGAATTCTTTGTTGTAAACGGACAGGAAATCGACGTAAACGGGTGGAAATACACTGTTGTCAAGATGGAGGTTGTGCGTCCAAAAGGTGTCCGGCTGACGCTAAAGAGCGGCAAGACGGGCAAAGAACGTACAATCGAAGCACTTGAACAGTAAACCAAAATAGGCTATAATAGTTGCCAAAATCTCAATGGAGCATGTGTTTGCCATGACGAATCTAAAGAATCTCGTCGCCATCAGCGCGACAGCGGCACTCGTTGCCATCGGTAACAATGTCATCGCGCAGGACGACCTGGACGATCTTTTGAAAGATCTTGCAGAGAAGCCTGCGGCTGAAGAGACCGTCAAAGCGGAGGAGCCCGCAGATGCGGAAGAGCCTGTCGCCGACGCCGACGAGCCTGCCGTAGAGGAGCCCGTTGCGGAGCCCGATGAGCCCGCAGTGGAGGAGCCCGTTGCGGAAGAGCCCGTTGCCGACGCCGACGAGCCTGCCGTCGAGGAACCGGTTGCGGAACCCGGCGAGCCTGCTGTGGATGAGCCCGTCTCGGACGATGATGCGGGCCCTGTTGCCGATGCTGACGAGACTCCTGTCGCCGACGAAGAGCCTGTGGCGGAAGAACCCGCTGTCGAGGAGCCTGCGGTCGTGGCGGAAGAACCCGCTGTCGAAGAGCCGGCGGTCGTGGCTGAGGAGCCTGTCGAGGAGCCGGCGGTTGCCGCTGAGGAGCCGGCGGTCGTTGCCGAAGAGCCCCCTGAAAACGATGTAAAACCAGTTGTCGATACGCTGGACGACATGGCCGCCGAAGAGCCCGCCGCTTTGATACCGGACAAGGATGCGGAACTTATCGAGAACCTGCGCACGACCCGCGAACTCAGCCTCAAGGCTTACGCTCTCCAGGCGCAGCGCGAACATGAAGAGGCCGGCAAATCCATGGCCGGCGAAGAGTACCTCGAAGCGGCCCGTCACTATGCAAATGCGGTCAAGCTCCTGAACGACAGCCCGAAATACGCCGAACTGCGCAAGGAATGCGAACAGGGCATCGCCGACGCCCTTTACCGCGCTGCCATGCAAGAGGACGCCATGGGCCGCCGCGATCGCGCCATGAAGCTTATGGAGAAGGCGGTCGCGCGCCGTCATCCGAAGGCACGCCGCCAGCTTCAGTCCTGGAAGGCCGCCGGCGACCCGGACGCGAACAAGACGGATGTCTCGGAGATCAAGCATTACCGCAACGACGAAGAGTTCAAGAAGCTCCGTGCGAAGAACAACCAGCATCTGAAGCGCGCCAACCAGCTGCTCGCCGCGCGTCAGCTCGACCAGGCCCAGGACGAGTGCGGTCTCGTGCTGGTTTCCGACCCGCACAACCAAGAGGCGATACGCCTCATGAATACGATCAATAAAAAGCGCCACACGGTCACAATGCAGGAGCGCGAGTCTGCCCGCAAAGGCATGATAGCCGATGTCGACGAGGCGTGGCGCCCGGTGTACGCCCCCGACGTCCGCGAAGTCGAGGATGTAAAGGACACGGTGCGCGGGCCGGTGGACGTCAAAGATCCGGAGCGCTCCGCCGAACAGCAGATTGTCAAGCGCATGAAAGAGATGCGTCTGCCGGCGATCTCGTTCAAGCCCCCGGCGACGATCATCGACGCCGTCGAATTCTTCAGAACGGCTTCAAAGGACTACGACCGTCCTGAGATTCCGCTTGAACAGCGCGGCTTCAATTTCTTCATCAAGCCCCGCGAGACAATCAAAGCTTCCGCTCCGGCCGGCGAAGAGGAGTCGTCCGGCTTCGGCGCGGAGGACGACGATTCCGCCATCGCCGCCCAGTCGGGCGTGCCGGTGATTCCGATGATTACCGCGAGCGACATTTCCTTCTACGAGGCTTTGAAGCTCGTCTGCGAATCCGTCGAGTACAAGTTCAAGGTGCAGGGCCAGATGGTCGTCGTGATGCATAAAGACGCGGCGATCGAAGACATGGTCACCCGTAGCTACCCGGTTCTTTCGTCCTTCATGGAGCGAATGGATTCCGCCTCCAGCGATATGAAGGAAATGCGCACGGGCGGCTTCGGCGGCTCCAGCAGCAACTCGAGGCGCGACGAAGGCGAGGAGAACCAGGAGCGCGACTGGAAGGAGTTCTTCGAGCTTCTGGGCGTCAAGTGGCCCGAGGGTTCGTCGATTATGTACATCAAGACGATCGGCAAGCTGCGCGTCAAGAACACCTACGAGAACCTGGCCGAACTTGAACAGGCTCTCACCGAGATGAACGCCGACCCGAAGCTTATCGAGATCGAGGCCCGTTTTGTCGAAGTCTGCCAGGACGACCTGAACTCCCTCGGCTTCGAGTGGATTCTCAACAGCGACTACTCTCTCAACCCCGGTTCGCACATCTCGCGCCTGTTCAACCTGAAGCACGGCGCGTTCGGCAAGAGTTCGGGTTCGTCGACCACGTCGACCGACTATACGTCGACCACCGCTAGCTCGGCCACGACGGGCGGCGTCGTCAACAACGGCGGGACGACGACGACACTCGCGGCCAACAACACGACGAGCAAGTCTGCCTCGCGCACCGTCTTCGCGCAGTCCAACGGCGCCAGCTGGGTCCGCGCCCCGGGCCGCCCGCGCAATATCGGCATAAGCGGAATGGGCGGCGACGCCGACTACACAGGCGGCGCCAACCGCTACCTCTCCACGCTCGACAACCACATTTCGGGCGAGGGGTACTCGACGAATGACAGATTCATGCGTCTCAACGCGTTTGTCGGCGCGGCCGACCTCTCGCTCATCCTGCACATGCTCTCGCAGCGTAGCGACACGGACTTGCTCTCGGCGCCCAAGGTGCTGACGAGGCCCGGCGAAGAGGCTGTCATCAAAGTCGTCACCGAGTACATCTACCCGACGGACTACGACGTGCAGTTGCAGTCCAGCTCGTCCGGTTCGAGCGGCAACTACGGCGGCAGCCAGTCCGCGATTCTCGCGGTCGTCGAGCCGCAGTCGTTCACGATGCGCGAGGTCGGCGTCATTCTCGACGTTACTCCGACGCTCACCGACGACGGCAACCTTATCGACCTCAAGCTCAACACCCAGGTCGTCGACGAGCCGACCTGGAAGAACTACGGCATGAGAATTCCGTTCACCGGCAACAGCAACAGCGGCGACATCAACTTCCCCGAGCTGCCGGCTATTGCGGCCGCGCGCCCGATCGGCGACGACATCATAGACACGGTCTACCATGCGTGGGCCACGGCGATCGAGAAGATAGCCGATGCTGTCGGCGGCACGTCGAACAACATAACCTACTACGACGCCCCGATGGAACAGCCGTTCTTCCACGTTCGCTCGATCGATTCGAACGTCTCGGTGTATCCTGGCGCGACGATTGTCATGGGCGGCCTGATCACCGAGCAGCGCAAGGCGATGGACGACAAGATACCGTTCCTCGGCGACATACCGTTTGTCGGCAGGCTCTTCCGCAGCCACTCCGAGCAGACGTCCAAGCGCAACCTGCTCATTTTCGTGACGACGCGTCTCGTCGACGTGAGAGGCCGCGAAGTGCCGATGGGTTCTTTTGACGTCAAGGACACCGACGTCAAGGCAGCGCCCTCTGACGGCGAATGACGCGATGGTGAAAATCGCAATGACTGGAGGGATTGCCTGCGGCAAATCCCTCCTTTCGTCTTATCTCAGGGACCTGGGCGTCGAAACGCTCGACGCGGACGATGTGGTGCACGCGCTCGTCCCCGCCGAAGAGCGCAGGCGTCTGGCCAAAGTGGTCTTCGCCGACGCCAGCGCGCGGCGCGCGCTCGAGGCGCGTCTGCACCCGCTGGTGCGCGAGAGGATTCGCGCCTGGTTCGCAGAAGGAGGCTCCGCGCCGAAGGTTGCGATAATTCCTCTTCTTTTCGAGGTGCATTGGGAAGCGGATTATGATATAATATCATGCGTCGTCTCATCTCGGGAGAAGCAGATCGAGAGAATGACGGCACTGCGGGGCTACACCCGCGAGGAGGCCGAAGCCCGGCTCGCCGCCCAGATGGACGTGTCGGAGAAGGCCGCAAAATCCCAGTACGTGATCCGCAACGACGGGTCGGCCGCAGAGCTGAGGGCCGAGGCCGAAAAGTTCGTCTCGTGGCTCGCGCAGCAACAGCATGGCGCGCTGTTCCCGAAGCGCCGGATATAAGGAGAGATACAAAGATGGCAGATGAATTCGACGTTTTCGCGCAGGCTGAAAAACCTGCGCCGCAGCAGAGCGCCCAACCGCAGCAGGGTGCACAGCCACCGCCGGCGCAGGGCGGTGTGAAGCGCCAATTCCACAAGGGCAGGTCGCCCCACAGAGGGCCGAAGACGAACACGTCCCCGATCAGGGGTTCAAACGGATCGGAGTCCGTCAACCCTCTTCTCAACGCTCCTCTCCCCACCGGGCAGGCGGCGACCGAGACTGCCGCACCGGTGAACCCGAACCGCGATCCGTCGCTTGAAGAATACCGTCTCGCCGACATCCAGATATGGCCGGCCCAGCAGATCGTCGACAGGATGATGCCGGGGGCCGATCCGGAGGAGCTCGGCACGTACCGCAAGCACGAGCTCATCTTCGCGGCAATCCGCGCGTACTTGGCGAAGGGTGGTGCGGTGCTCGCCTCGGGATGTCTCGAAATCGTCCGCGAGGGGCACGGTTTTCTGCGTTCGGCCAAGAACAACTTTCTCGCATGTCCCGAAGACGTCTTCGTCACGCAACAGCAGATACGCCGGCACGCTCTCCGAACCGGCGACATCATTGAAGGGCCGATTCGCGATCCGCGCGACCGCGACCGCTTTTTCTGCCTCGGCAACGTCAATACCGTAAACGGCAAGGAGCCTTCGGTCGCGGCTCGCGTCGTCCATTTCGAGAACCTGACGCCGACCTTCCCCACGCGCCGCATCGTGCTTGAGACAGTCGAAAACGAATATTCGATGCGCGTCATCGACCTTTTCACGCCGATCGGCTTCGGACAGCGCGGGCTGATCATCGCGCCGCCGCGCGTGGGCAAGACCGTGCTTCTGCAGAAGATGGCGAATGCCATAACAGCCAACTACCCCGACGCGATGCTCATCGTCCTGCTTATAGACGAGCGTCCCGAGGAAGTGACGGACATGCAGCGCAACACAAAGGCGATGGTTCTTTCGTCCACGTTCGACGAGGAGCCGCAGCACCATGTCAATGTCGCCGAGATGGTGATAGAGATGTCAAAGCGCCAGGTCGAAAACGGGCGAGACGTCATCATCCTGCTCGACTCCATAACCCGCATGGCGCGCGCATACAACACCGTCCAGCCGCATTCCGGCAAGATACTCACGGGTGGTGTCGACGCGCTCGCGCTGCACCGTCCGAAGCGCTTCTTCGGCGCGGCGCGGAACATAGAGGGCGGCGGCTCGCTGACTATCATCGCGACAGGGCTCGTTGATACCGGCTCGAGGATGGACGAGGTGATATTCGAAGAGTTCAAAGGAACCGGCAACATGGAGATCGTGCTGGACCGTGGTCTCGCCGACAAGAGGATTTTCCCGGCGATTGACGTCGAGAAGTCCGGCACGCGCAAGGAGGATCTGCTGCTGGAACCCCTCGAGATGGAAAAGACATGGGGCATGCGCCGCATCCTCGCGGACGCCGGCCCGGAGTCCGCCATGAAGTCCGTTCTGAATTCTCTCAAGAAGACGAAGTCGAACCCGGAGTTTCTGCTCGCGCTCGATCTCAAGAATCTGCAATAAGGAGGAGCGATCATGAAGTTTTCAGGCGCGCAACGCGCGGCAATTGCTTTAGCGGCGTTCGCCCTCGCCGGACCGGCCGGGGCGACGAGCGTGTATTCCGGCGATTTTGTCTATCTCGAAGGGATTGTCTCCAGGCTGGCCGACGGCGCCGCCGTGACGCCTTCGGGCTACCTGAACAACTTCGGCCCTGGAACCGGCGCTGTCGAGTACAGCGCAGTCCCGCCAAAAGGATACTCTCTCTCGCAATGGGTCGTCGTCGATGTCAACGACCAGTACCGCACCCTCGGCGAGGCGAAGCATTACGCGACGTTCGCCGATGATGCCGCCGTGCTGTCCTGGAGCGACGAATACGGGGAAGACGGGGACGATCCCTGGCCGCTGGCGGTGGAAATCGCGCCTTGCTTCACATGGCTAAAGTACGACCTCTATTTCGACCCGAACGTACCGAACTCCGAAGGGCCCGACGGAGCGCTCACACAGACGGGGCTCGTCTACACGAACGACGTCGAGATAGGCGCCGCCCCGGTCGAAAGCCCCTGGCTGCGCCCGTATTATACGCTCGAGGGTCTCGCGACGGCGCCCGACGCCGAAGAGGCCATGTTCGGTTTCGGGACGGTCGTCGAGTCCGCCGGCGCGAGTTTCGGCGCCACGGCGGATGGCGCCGTCACGCTCTATGGCGTGTGGCGGCCGCGGGTCGTGACGATCGAGCTTGACGCGGACGGCGGCGAAGTTTCGTCAAACGCCGTATATGTCGTCGGCGCGGAGGCGTGCCCGGCCCTGCCTGTCCCGGTCAGAAAGCACTATGTCTTCGGCGGATGGTTCGTAGATGGCGCGAGAATCGCCGCCGGCAGCAAAATCGAAGAGGAAGACGGCGTGACGCTGCAGGCCGTTGCGGGATGGGTCCCCGAGACAAACAGACTCGCTTTCGACAAGCGCGGCGGCGAAGGCGGCACGGATTTTGCGGAACCTTCCTACGGCGAGGACATGCCGGAAATCGAACCGCCGTCGCGCGAAGGCTTCGTCTTTGAGGGCTATTTCACTTTCTCTTGCGGGGGCGAGCAGTACTACGACGCCGCAGGGTGCGGCGTCCGCGAGTGGGATAGAGGCGCCGACGGTACGCTGTATGCGCAGTGGAAGCCCGTTGTGCAGGCGGCGCGCCAATCGCAAATGGCCCGTTTCGCCAACGTGCGCATGCTCCTCGATACGCCGCCCGGCGAAGACCTCGGCGAAATCTCTGCGGCGACCGGTGCGGATTTCGCCATTGGTTCCGGCGGGCTTCTGTCAGCCGCCTGGACCGCAGACTCCGCCGTTTTCGCTGAAGGCGACAGCTCGCTCAAGATCTGCGGCGTACCCGATCTGCAGTATTTCTCGATGACCGGCACGGTCAGCGGGGCCGGCACGATTGTTTTCAAATGCCGCGCCGACATCGCGATGGTCGCGTCTGGCGAGAGCGATTCGTCTGGCCTCAATATCGGTATCGGCCGAAAGCAGATGATGACGCTTCGTCCGCAGACGCTGGAGCATATCGACATCGCCGAATCGAACAAGTGGATCAAGTGCAGCCGCCGCATCGAGGCCACCGGCGATACGCTCCTGTGGTGGGAGGCTTGGTCGCTTGATGTCTTTGGCGAAGGTTCGACGTTGTGGTTGGATGACATACGGTGGATTCCGCTCGGCCCCGCAGTGCCTTCGGCTGTTACCGTCTCTGATTTCAGCGGAGCATACGACGGCGCGTCGCATGGCCCCGTCGTGGAAACGGTAGATTCCGAAATGGCTCCCGCGGTGCGCTTCGCCGCGACAGAGGAGGGGCCGTTCGAACTGGAAGAGTTCGCTTTCTCGGACGTGGTTTCCACGACAGTATGGTATGTTGCAACGGCCGACTACTGCACACCTGTCACGAACAGCGTGACGATTCAGATCTCGCAGGCCGAAAACAAGTGGAGTATCGAGCCTTTCATAGCGGATTGGAAAGCCGGCGAGACGCCGGTCGTCACGAACGGTGTCGCCAAGTTCGGCGGCACTGCCTCGGTCGCCTATTACACCGCGGCGGATTCGAAACTCTCCGGCCGCCCGTCGGAGGCCGGGGATTACCGTGCAGAGTTTTTCGTAGCCGGAACGGATAATTGGACCGCCCTCACCAAATCGATATCGTTCAGCATAGCCGAAGCAGACCCCGAACCAGGTACAAACCCGGAGCCCGGTACCGATCCCGAGCCCGGCACCAACCCCGAACCAGGTACAAACCCGGAGCCAGGCACCGATCCCGAGCCCGGTACCGACCCTGGATCAGATACGGAACAGTTGGCAGAGATGGCACTGTATGTTGTAGATTGCGAGGGTACATATGATAGGGACGGCCATACGATCGAGATAATTCCCGTGTCGGCGATTCCCGGCGTAGTGTTCAAGTATGCCGCGACGGAGGACGGCGAGTTCGGCACCGCACCGATTATGTTCACCAACGCGATGGATTCCGCAGCGACCGTATGGTATGCCGTCGAGGCCGCGGGCTACACGAGCGTGACGAACAGTGCGACGGTCATGATACACGAAGCGCCCGAAGGCTGGCTCGAAGACCTTCCCGCTCCGGATACGGACCCTGACGAAGAACCAGGCGAAGACCCGGGTGCGGAGCCGGAACAGGGCGGCGGCAACGAGACGGTCGACCCCGAAACGGATTCGCCGGCATCCGGCGTAATCGATTCCACCTTCGCGAAGAGCCAGAAGCATCGCGGCGCCATGTACGCGAGCGATGGTTCTCTCGTCGGCGTCGCCGAGATTTCGTTCGGCAAGGCGAGCCGCAACGGTGCCGTCAGGGTGACCGGTGGCGTCACGCTCATGAACGGCAAGAAGGTCTCGGCGAAATCCTCCACTCTCGCTGCCGACGGCAGCGGCGGAATGCAGGGCGTGCTGGTGTTCAAAGCGCCTTTCGGCGCAATGGATCTCGCGGTCGCGGCGGACGGCGGTTTTCGTCTGGACAGCGCCGGCTTCAAGATGGTCGCGGCGGCGGTAGGCGGTCAGCCCGGCGGCGGCGCGAGAGGGGTCTTCCGGCTCGGCGGCGATTTTGATCTAGAGCCCGCCGGTGAACTGCAGACGTGGCTGCTGCCGGCGGAAGTCGGGTTCGACATCGTCAAGGGTAAATGGAAGTTCGCCAGGAATGCGTCCGTGAAAATCTCTAAGGACCCTGCAACAGGCGAATACATGCTCGCGGTGGATACGGGCAGGAACGGCGACAAGACGAACGTGTCGGCCGTGAAACTGACCTACACCGCCAAGACCGGCAAGTTCAAAGGATCCTTCAAGGTGTATGACGTCGTTTCGACTGGCAGCCGTCCTCGGCTGAAGAAGTATACGGTGAATGTCTCCGGCTTCGTGCTGGACGGCAAGGGCACGGGCCAGGCGACGTGCAAACGTCCGGCCGGCGGACCATGGAGCGTGACGGTAGAGTAGGTATGCAGGCTGGAGAGATGGGCGACATAGTGATAACCGGCGCGCGGATGCACAACCTGCGCGGCATAGACGTTAGAATCCCCCGCAATTCGCTGACGGTCGTAACTGGGCTTTCTGGCAGCGGCAAGTCCACGCTCGCCTTCGACACGCTCTACGCCGAGGGGCAGCGCCGCTACGTGGAGAGCCTTTCGGCTTATGCGCGGCAGTTTCTCGACAGGATGCAGAAGCCGGACGTCGAAAAGATAGAAGGTCTGTCGCCCGCGATATCGATTGAACAGCGCACCACCAGCGGCAACCCGCGCTCGATCGTCGCGACGGTCACCGAGATACACGACTATCTCCGGGTGCTCTACGGCTCGGCGGCCGAGGCGCACTGTCCGAAGTGCGGCAAGGCCGTCCGCCGCCAGTCAGCCGAAGAGATTGTGGACGCGATACTTTCCGGCGGGGCCCGCGGCGGGGAAAAGCGGCGCATCATCCTCTACGCGCCGGTCGTAAAAGGCAAGAAGGGCCGCCACGAGGCGGTTGTCGAGGAGTTGAAGCGCAAGGGCTTTTCGAGAATACGCGTCGACGGGACGGCGTGTCTTCTTGAGGAGGTGCCGGAACTCGACAAGAAAAAGGCGCACAATATCGATGTGACGATAGACCGGCTGGTAGTGCCGTGCGACAGGACGCGCCTTACCGACTCCGTCGAACTGGCGCTCAAGACCGGCGCCGGGACGATGTTCGTCGAAGAGCAGACCGAAGGTTCGCCCGTGGAGACGGCGTATTCGGAACTGAACGCCTGCCCGGACTGCGGCATATCGTTCGACGAACTCAAGCCGCGTTCGTTCTCGTTCAACTCTCCGTTCGGCGCGTGTCCCGTCTGCTCGGGTCTCGGCCAGCTCTACTTTTTCGACGAGGATCTCGTCGTGCCCGACCGAACGCTGCCTCTCAGGGAATGCATACACCCGTGGCGGCGGGCCGGGCACAACGCGATCATGTACTACAACGCGCTGCTTGAGCAGATAGCCGGCCAGTACAAGGTCGACCTCGACACGCCCTACGAAAAGCTGCCGGCGAGGTTCCGCCACGACCTGATGCACGGTTTCAAGGACGATCTCGTCCTGCCGTGGCGCAATGTCGACCGTCCGTTCGAAGGCGTGCTGGCGACGCTTCAGCGCAGGCTCGAAGAGGCCGAGGACGACGAGACGCGCGCGAAGTGGGAAGCTTACCAGAGCTACCGCACGTGCCCTGAATGCCACGGCTCGCGGCTTCGTCCTGAATCCCGTGCGGCGACGTTCAACGGGCGTACGATCGTCGAAACGATGGCGATGCCCGTCACCGGGGCGCTCGCGTTCTTCAAGTCCGTGACTCCGCCGCCCGGCCTTGGCGACGTTCTGGGCGAGATCGTCCGCCGGCTGCAGTTCCTGCTCGATGTAGGTTTGGAGTATCTTACGCTAGACCGTCCTTCCTCGACGCTTTCCGGCGGCGAGATGCAGCGCATACGCCTCGCGACGCAGATAGGCTCGGGCCTCACCGGGGTGCTCTATGTTCTGGACGAGCCGACAATCGGTCTGCACCCGCGCGACAACGAGCGCCTGATCGCGACGCTGAAGGGCCTGCGCGACCGCGGCAACACCGTCGTCGTCGTCGAGCACGACGAGGAGATGATGCGCGCGGCGGATTACATTGTGGACCTCGGCCCGGGCGCCGGCCGGGAGGGCGGGCGCATAATGTACCAGGGCGGCTTCAAGGGCCTTCTGAAGTGCAAATCGCTGACGGCCGACTATCTCACCGGCCGCAGGCGCATCGCGGATGTCGCGGCGGACCGCGAAGGGCGGGCTTCGCGCGCGGCCGCCGCCGGACGGCGCTTCGACAGGTTCCTGACGATATCGGGCTGCAGCGAACACAATCTCAAGAACTTGACGGTGCGCTTCCCGGTCGGGGCGTTCACCGTTGTGTCGGGAGTTTCCGGCAGCGGAAAGTCGACGCTTGTCGAAGAGACTCTAAAGCGCGCGCTCATGCAGAGGTTCTACCGTTCCAAGGCGAAACCCGGCAAGTTCCGCAAGCTTTCCGGCGCGGATAATTTCGACAAGGTGATCGAGATCGACCAATCGCCTATCGGCAGGACGCCTCGCTCGAACCCGGCGACGTATGTAGGGTTCTTTTCAGAGATACGCGAGCTTTTCGCCATGACTGAAGCGGCGAAGGCCCGCGGCTACACGGCCGGCCGCTTTTCCTTCAACGTCAAGGGCGGACGGTGCGAAGTGTGCGGCGGCGACGGCCTGCGAAAGCTCGAGATGAGTTTTCTGCCCGACGTGTACGTCACGTGCGAACAGTGCGGCGGACGGCGCTTCAACGCCGAGACGCTCGAAGTGACATACGGCGGCCGCAACATATCCGAAGTCCTAGACATGACTGTCGCCGAGGCATGCGGCTTTTTCTCCAAGGTGCCGTCTCTTTCGCGCAAGCTCAAGACTCTCGCCGACGTGGGCCTCGGGTATGTCGCCCTCGGCCAGCCCGCGACCACTCTCTCGGGCGGCGAGGCGCAGCGCATAAAACTCGCCGCCGAGCTCTCGCGGCGCTCGACCGGCAAGACGCTATACCTCCTGGACGAGCCTACGACAGGACTGCACTTCGACGACGTCGCCAAGCTCATGCGGCTTCTCCTGCGCCTGCGCGACCAGGGCAATACCATAATCGTCATAGAACACAATACGGACGTCATCCGCTGCGCGGACTGGGTCGTCGACCTCGGGCCCGGCGGCGGTGCCGCCGGCGGCGAACTCGTGTGCGAAGGAACGGTCGACGACGTGCGATCTTGTCCGCGCTCGGTTACCGGACGGTTCCTCTAACCTGCGTGAAGATTTGACATGCCGACAAACCCACATTGAAAGGAGCATACAATGGCAAAAGAAACACCGAAAGAAACGAAGAAGTCAACCGGCAACACCGCGCTCGACGCGGTAATGAGCCAGATACGCAAAGAATTCGGCGAAATGTCGATCATGCGCCTCGGCGACCAGGAAGTCAAGGAGATTCCGGTGATTCCGACGGGCGCGCTCTCGCTCGACATGGCGCTCGGCGTGGGCGGACTGCCGCGCGGCCGCGTCGTGGAGTGCTACGGCCAGGAGTCTTCGGGCAAGACCACTCTCGCGCTGCACGTCGTCGCCAACGCCCAGAAGGCGGGCGGCACCGCGGCGTTCATCGATGCCGAGCACGCGCTCGACCCCGGCTACGCGAAAAAAATCGGCGTAGACCTCGACAATCTCATCGTCTCCCAGCCCAACAGCGGCGAGGAGGCGCTTACAATCTGCGAGCAGCTGTGCAAGTCGGGCGCACTTGATGTCATCGTTGTCGATTCCGTCGCGGCGCTCACTCCGCAGGCCGAGATAGACGGCAACATGGGCGACTCGCACATGGGCCTCCAGGCGCGTCTGATGTCACAGGCCATGCGAAAGCTTACGAGCGTGCTGGCCGCCACGAAGACGTTGTGCATATTCACGAACCAGGTGCGCGAGAAGATCGGCGTCATGTTCGGCAACCCCGAGACGACGCCCGGCGGCAAGGCCCTGAAGTTCTACGCCTCGGTGCGCCTGCAGGTGCAGCGCATCGGCGCGATAAAGAATACCGCCGGCCAGGTCGTCGGCAACCGTACGCGCGTCAAGGTCGTCAAGAACAAGGTGGCGCCGCCTTTCACCGAGGCTGAATTCGACATACTCTACACGTGCGGAATATCCTACGAGGGTTCCGTCCTCGACGCGGCTCTTGCGCGCGGCGTGGTCGAAAAGCGCGGCAGCTGGCTGTCGTTCGGCGACGAACAGCTCGCCCAGGGCTCGCTCGCGACGATAGACTACTTGCGCGCCAACCCCGAAGTCACGGCCAGGATTGTCGATCTCGTCAAGTCCTCCCCGGTCAACCCCGCCCTGGCGAAAAAGAAATAAACCAACGATTTTCCCCAATTCGCGCGCCGGATTTGGTAAAATATACGACTTCAATTTGACAAACAAGGAGATACAGTCCAATGAATACCGAAACGAAGAAGCTGGACAAGTGCCAGGTTCAGCTCACCGTCAAGCTTGACGCGGAAGAGATGAAAAAGATTGTGAAGGATGTCGAAAAGGCGTTCGTTCGCGAGGTGAAGGTTCCGGGGTTCCGTCCCGGCAAGGTGCCGGTCGAGCTTATCCGCAAGGACTTTGCGCAGGGCCTGCGCGCCGAGACCGAGAAAATGATGTGCCGGCGCAACATCGCCGAGGCGATCAAAGCGGCCGCTCTCGACAGTGTCGGCGTCGCCGATGTGAAGGACGTCAAGTACGGTGCCGACGGCGGCGAGTTCACGGCCATCGTCGAGGTCAAGCCCGTCTTCAAGCTGCCCACCTACAAGGGCCTCAAGATTTCCAGAAACGACACGACGCTCAAGGAAGAAGACGTCCAGGCGCAGATCGAGCGCCTGCGCATCGCCCACGGCAAGTTCGAAGACGCCAAGGACGGCGACCTGGTGGCCGAAGGCGACTACGTGCAGATCGACTACGACGGCACCGCCGACGGCAAGCCGATCGCCGAAATAGCCCCCGAGGCCAAGATTGTCGCTTCCGGCAAGGGCTTCTGGCTCCAGGTCGAAGAAGGGCGCTTCCTGCCCGAGATTCTCGAGGCTCTCAAGGGGATGAAGGTCGGCGAGACCAAGGAAGGCGTCAAGGCCAAGTTCGACAAAGAGGCCGCCCCAGAGCCGCTCAAGGGCGTCGAGGCGCAGTACAGTCTCGCCGTCAAGGCGCTCAGGCGCAGGATTCTGCCGGACGACGCGGAATTAGCGAAACTCGCGAAGGCCGAATCGTTCGAAGCGCTTGTCGCCGACATGCGCAAGAAGATGCAGGCGCACGCCGACGCGCAGGAGGCCGCCCGCCGCCAAGACGAGGTCATGAACATGCTCCTCAAGAAATGCGACTTCGACGTTCCCGGCATCCAGGTCCGCAACGCGTCCGACCGCTATCTGATGGAGCTGGCCCAGCGCGCGCAGCAGACCGGACTCGACGCCAGCTACTTCGACAAGAACCGCGACCGCATCAAGAAGGACGCCGACGAGGCGGCCGAGCGGCAGGTTCGCATGTGGTACATAGTCGAGGCGATCGCCAAACAGGAGAAGATCGAGGCCGACGAAGACAGCCTCGGCCAGAAGGTCATCGAATTCATCCTCGCCAACGCGAAGTGAGGTGGGCATGAAATCGTATATGGTACCGTATGTGGTCGAGCAGACCGGAAAGGGCGAGCGGACGTATGACATATACTCGCGGCTTCTGCTCGACCGTATCGTGTTCGTGTCGGGCGAAGTCAACGACGAAATGGCTAACGCCGTCTGCGCCCAGTTGCTCTTTCTGCAGTCCCAGGACCAGAAAAAGGAGATAAGCGTCTACATCAACTCGCCGGGCGGCAGCGTCACGGCGGGGCTCGCGATCTACGACACCATGCAGTTCGTCAAGTGCCCGGTGGCCACTTACTGCATCGGGCAGGCCGCTTCGATGGGCGCCGTCCTGCTCGCGGCGGGAGCGAAGGGCCGGCGTTTCGCTCTGCCCAACTCCCGCATAATGATCCACCAGCCGTGGGGCGGCGCGGAGGGCAAGGCCAGCGATATCGAAATCACCGCGCGCGAGATTCTTCGCCTGAAGGAAATCCTCAACGGCATCCTCGCGAAACACTCCGGCAAGAAGATGGAAGATGTCGTCAAGGATACCGACCGCGACCACTTCATGTCCGCGGCGGAAGCCCAGGAATGGGGTCTCGTGGACAAAGTGGTAGAGGTTTGAGCATGAAGGAGATATACTGCTCGTTCTGCGGACGCAGCTCGAAGGAAGTCTCGATGATTCCCGGGCCCGACGCGAACATATGCGTCGACTGCGTGCGGCACGCCAGCGAGATGATCGATCGCCACGCGAAGTCCAACGCCGCCAAGACGCCGCCCATGCCGCCGACGCCGTCGCCGCGGGAGATCAAGGCGTTCCTCGACCAGTACGTCATAGGCCACGACGAGACGAAGAAGGTGCTTTCCGTCGCGGTCCACAACCACTACCGCCGCCTTGAGGCGGCCTTGGTGCGGGACAAGACCGCCAAAGGCGCGAAGGCCGCGAAGGCCGACGAGTTCGACGGCGTCGAAATCGAGAAGTCGAACATATTGCTGCTCGGCCCGACCGGCACCGGCAAGACGCTTCTCGCCCGCACGCTCGCCAAGATGCTCGGCGTCCCGTTCGCGATTGGCGACGCGACGGTTCTCACCCAGGCGGGCTATGTCGGCGAGGACGTCGAGAACCTCGTCAGGTATCTTCTGCAGAACGCCGACGGCGACGTCGAACTCGCCAAGCGCGGCATAATCTACGTGGACGAAATCGACAAGATAGCCTCCAAGACCGACAACGTCTCGATAACCCGCGACGTATCTGGCGAAGGCGTGCAGCAGGCGCTGCTCAAGATTGTCGAAGGCACCGTCTGCCGCATCCCGCCGAAGGGCGGGCGCAAGCACCCCGATCAGGAGTACATCGAAGTCGACACGACCAACATACTCTTTATCTGCGGCGGCGCTTTCGTCGGCCTCGACAAGATCGTCGGCGAGCGCACCGGCCGCCGCCAGATCGGCTTCGGGGCTGAGTCCGGCGACGCCGCCGCCGTCGGGACGCCCGACATCCGCCCCGAAGACCTGGTCAAGTTCGGCCTCATACCCGAGTTTACCGGCCGCCTGCCGATTATAACGGCAATGAAGGAACTTTCCGAAGACGATCTCGTGCGAGTCCTTTCCGAGCCGAAGAATTCGCTCGTCAAGCAGTACCGCAAGCTCCTCGCCATGGACGGTGTAAATCTCGAGTTCGAGCCCGACGCGCTCAAGGCCCTCGCCAGAAAGGCCCTCGAGAGAAAGACGGGCGCGCGCGGACTGCGCGCCGAAATGGAGCGGCTTATGACCGATATCATGTACGAGGCCCCAGGCAACGCGTCCATGTCAAATGTCGTCGTTACGCCGAAGATGATAGAAGAGAAGTTGGGCAAGTGAAATGCATCTGACAATCTTAAAGTCCAAGCTGCACAGAATACGCGTCACCGAGTCGTGTCTCGACTACGAAGGTTCGCTCACGCTCGATCCCGACGACATGGAAGCCGTCGGCATCGTCCCCTACGAGAAGATACTTTGCGCCGATGTCGAAAACGGCGCGCGCTTCGAGACGTACGCGATCGAGGGGCGCCGCGGCAGCCGCGTCTGCTGCCTGAACGGCGCTGCCGCCCATATGGGCAAGGTCGGCGACCGGCTGATAGTCATGGCGTTCGCGAGCATGACCCCCGAAGAGGCCCGCGGCTTTTCCCCGAAGGTGAAGCATTTCTGACGCGACCAGCACCGCAGTGACAGCCGCTCTGCCAGTCCTCGCCGCGCTCTTCCTGCTTTCGGCTTTCTTCTCGGGTTCCGAGACGATTCTCTTCTCGCTTACCGGCGTGCAGCGCTCGCGCATCCGCTCCCGGTCGAGAACGGCCGACGACGCCATAGCCAAGTGCCTCGACGACTCCGCCATGCTGCTTTCGACGCTGCTCGTCGGCAACACTCTTGTCAACTTCGCGATAGCGACGGTCGGCTACGGACTCTTCGCCCGGCTCTTCCCGCCGTGGGGAGGTTTCGCGGCGGTTCCCGTCATGACCGTACTGCTGCTGCTTTTCGGCGAGATAACCCCGAAGCGCCTCGCGCTTAAATACGCCGAGCGTCTCGCGCCGTGCTGTGCGCGCTTCCTTCTTTTCTGGCGCACCGTCCTCAAGCCGGTCAACTTCGCGTTCCGCTTCTCGGCGCGCGCGTTTTCCGGCGCTGTCGAGCGCGAACGCAGGGCGCTTTCGGACGCGGAGCTCGTTTCCGTCCTCGAAGTCGCCGCCGAGAGGGGTGATTTCGCGGCCGAGGACGCGGAGATGATCGCGGGGGTGCTGAGACTTTCGGAGCTTCACGCGAACGACGAGATGACGCCGCGCGTCGACATCGAAGGCTTTGATTCTGACTACCCCGACCATGTGCGCGCCGAACGCCTCAAAAGCGCGCGCCACCATTACCTGCCGGTCTTCCGCCGCACGCCCGACGCGATCGAGGGCATCATAGATTCCAGGACTGGCAAGATTGAACCCGCGCTGTTCGTTCCCGAACAGGTCACGCTCGACGACCTTCTCGTCACGCTCCGCAAGTCCGGCAAGCCTATGGCGGTCGTGACCGACGAGTACGGCGGCACGGCCGGTATAATAACGCTAAACGATGTTATGGAGCTCGTGCTGGGTCCTGCCGTCTTCGGCGACAGCGCCGGCGACGAGCCGCAGATCGTCCAGAAGTCGCGCAGGACGTGGATAATCGACGGACGCGCCTCGCTCGACGAGATCAACCGCGAACTCGGCCTCGAGCTTGAGGCCGAAGACGCCGACAGGCTCTCGGGCTGGATCGCCTACCATGCCGAGCGCATCCCCCATGTCGGCCAGCAGATCGAGGCGCAGGGGTGCCGCGCCACGATTCTCAAGCGCCGCCGCCGCCGCGTCACGCTCGTCAAACTCGAGATCCTCGAATATCCCGAGACTGACACAGACGCCGAACTCATCGCCGAGACCGACGAGCAGGTCGAAAAGACCGAGGAGGAGAACTCGTGACCGTCTCGCTGCTGCTCGCCCTGTCGATGGCGCTCTCTCTCGTTCTCGCCGCGTTCTGCGCCGGCGTCGAGACCGGCTTTTTCAGCGTCAACCGCGGGCGCATCCTGCACCTCGTCCGCGAAGGCAGCGCCGCGGCGAAGGTTCTGCAGAAGGCGCTTTCGAACATGTCCTCGACGCTTACGTCGCTGCTCGTCGGCAACAATCTCGCGGCCGTTGCGTTCTCGGCATCCTCGGCCGCGCTCTCGGCGCGCGTCGTCGGCGAGTCCGCCGCGGGCCGCACGGCCTGGTCTGTCGCCGCGGCGTTCACGGTCCTCTACCTGAGCGAGTTCGTGCCGAAGCTTTTCTTCTCGTCGCGTCCGCTCTCGAGGCTCGTCAAGGCCGCCCCCGCTTTCGGAGTGTTCTACGCGGTGCTGAGACCGCTCACCGCGGTCGCCGCGTGGCTGACCGGACTGTTCGTGCCGAAAGGCGAGCAGAAGTACAAGGTGACTGCGAACGATATTCTCGGCATCCTCCAGGACAGGAAGGACGGGGTGCGCCTCACGGATTTCGAATCGGCGCTCATATCGCGAATCCTCGTCATGCGCCGCAAGGGCGAGCCGATTACAGTCGAAGGTCTTCTCGCCGCGCTCGACGACGAATGACCGCCAAACCGCCGCAAGGAGAAAAGACAGTGAAAAACATGAAAGAAACGGACCTGGCGAAATACATAGACCACACGTTCCTCAAGCCCGCGGGCGACCTCGGCGCGATCGAGCGGCTTTGCCGCGAGGCGGCCGTGTACGGCTTCGCGTCCGTGTGCGTCAACCCGGCCGAAGTCGCCGCCGCGAAGCGGCTCCTGGCGAATACGTCTGTAAAGGTATGCACCGTCGTCGACTTCCCGCTCGGCGCGGCCACCTGGGAGTCCAAAGCCCTGCAGATGGAGCTGGCTTGCAAAGACGGCGCGGACGAGTGCGACATCGTGGTCGACATCCGCCGGCTCCAGGCCGCCGCGGACGGCGACGCGGCATCGCGCGAAAATCTGGAGGCCGGCCTCGCTCTTTGCGTCAGGCGCGCCGCCGACATGGCCGCGCGACGCGCCGGCGGCGTCGTTCTCAAGCTGATTCTCGAATGCTGCTTTCTCTCGGATGCCGCGAAGGTTCTCGGCTGCAAGATGGCGAAGGCGGCGGGATTCGATTTCGTGAAGACGTCGACCGGTTTCGGTCCGGGCGGCGCGACGGTGAATGACGTCCGGCTCATGCGCGAAACCGTCGGCTCTGGGATGGGCGTCAAAGCCGCCGGCGGCATTCGCACCCGCGAAGACGCCCTCGCGATGATAGCGGCCGGCGCCGACCGTCTGGGCTGTTCGGCGAGCATCGCCATAGTCGGCGGCCGGAGCGGTGGAAATCCCGCGGAACCGGGCCGATTTTGCACTTGATTTACCCGCGTCCAATCGGGTATAATACCCGCCTGCAATCCACAGGATAGGGGAAGAACGAAGAGATGGCAAACGAAATGACGAAATTGACGGCGCTGGTCGCCGGTATCGCCTTGGCAACAACCGCGTTCGCGGCGTTTGACGACATAACCGTCGAGAAATATCCCGACGCCGACGCGGTGCTCGTCGACGGTCTGGAGGAAATAACGTACAATCCTGACGGCACCTACGTGTCGACCGACACGAGCGTCGTCAAGATTCTCACCGAGAAGGGCCGCCGCGAAGAAAGCGAGATAGAGCTCGGCTACAGCGCGCGCTACGGCAAGTCGGAGGTTCTTCGCGTCAGCGTGACCGGCGCGGACGGGCAGGAGCGCGAAATCGACGTGTCGAAGACGACGAAGGAATCGACCGACAATTCGTCCGAGGCCGAGAATATCTACGACCCCATGCATAAAAAGGTCGTTTGCACCATCCCCGGCCTCAAGGTCGGCGACGTCATACGCTACACGACGCGCCGCAGCGTCTTCAAGTCCCGCATCAAGGACCAGTTCGCGGATATCGCGGTCATGGAATGGAAAAGCCCGATCGTCCGCCAGACGGTGCGCGTCACGGCGCCGAAAGAGCGTCCGCTGCGCCGCATAGCCGTGCGCAATCCGCTGGGCAATGTGGACTACAAGACCGAGGAGCTGCCCGGCGGCAAGACGCTGCACACCTGGGTCGCGACGAACACTCCCCAGGTGTTCGAAGAACCCGATACGCCGCCGCTCTACACGCTCGTGCAGAATGTCCGGTTCTCGACGGCGGCCGACTGGGAGGAGATTTCGCGCTGGTACTGGGACCTCAGCCAGGAGCATCTCGCGAAGGCCAACGCCGGCATAACCAACAAAGTCGAAGAGATTGCAAAGAGCGGCGGACCTGCCCTGAACGCGATCTACAAATGGGTCGCGCAGGAGATACGGTACATGGGGCTGACCATGGAAGACACGTCGCCCGGCTACGCGCCGCACGATGTGGACATCACCTTCGAGAACCGCTACGGCGTCTGCCGCGACAAGGCGGCGCTTCTCGTCGCGATGCTTCGCATAGCCGGCTACGAGGCCTTCCCGGTTCTCATACACGCCGGCGCGAAGATGGACCCCGAAGTCCCCATGCCTTACTTCAACCACGCGATCGCGGCGGTCCGTGCGCCCGGCGACCCGGCCGCGAACAAGGACGGCTTCATACTGATGGATCCGACGAACGAATCGAGCGCCGACCTCTGCCCCGCCTATCTCGGCGACAAGTCCTATCTCGTGGCCACTCCAGAAGGCGAGCCGCTGCACACCTCGCCGGTCTATCCGGCGGACGCGAACGCATTGAAGGCCGACAGCAAGGCGACGCTGGAGCGCGACGGCTCGATGGTCGTCGAAAGCGTGCTGGATTTCAGCGGACTTAACGACAATGCGTACCGCCAGGCTCTTCTGAGGCGCAAGCCCGAAGAGCGCCGCCGCCTCTTCGAGCGCGTGGTCTCGTCCGCCGCGGCCGGCGCCGAGCTGCTCTCGTTCGAGATGTGGCCCAAGGACCTGCGCGAGACAGAGAGCCTGCTCAAGATCAAATTGATGTACCGCGTCAACGAGTCGGTGCTGCGCGGCGAGAGCCGCGACGAACTCACGGTGCCGTTCCTGACGCGCGTGCTCGGCACCGTCAACTGGGCGCTTTCGGGCAATACGTCGCTCGAGAAAAGGCGCTTCCCGCTCGTTCTCGACTCGACGGCCAAGACGGTCGAGACCGTGAGCGTCGACCTGGGCGGAGCGCTGGGCGGCAAGGCCCGCCTGCCCGAGCCTGTGGCCTTCAGCGGACCGTACGAATACAGCCGCGCCTACGCCGTCTCCGACGGCACGCTTCTCGCCCGGCGCACTCTCGCCGTGAACGCCGTGGAGTTCTCGCCTGCGGAATACGCCGCGCTGCGCGAGGACATAAAGCGGGTCGAGGCGGCGGACCGCCCGCGGCCCGTCTTCACGAAGAATCCGGACGCCGAGGCGAACGTCCACTACCGCCTTGTCGAATCCGCCTACCATCTGTCCAGCCCGTATTCATGGGTCGCCACGAACAAAGTCGAGATGGAGGTTCTCACATACGACGGGAAGAAGAGTTCGGCGGAACTGAAGTTCGCCTTCAATCCCGAATGGAAGAACGTCGAGCTTGTGTCGGCGGTCGTTTCGAACAAGAACGGCCAGGTGTCCGCCGCGGGCGAGCGCGAGATGTCGCTCTTCGATTGCGGATGGGCGGCCGCCGCGCCGCGCTATCCCGCGTCGAAGCAGCTTGTCGTGAACCTGCCTTCGGTCGAAATCGGCAGCGTGATAACCTACACGACCGTCACAACGGTGAACGGATCCCCCGCGCCGTTCTACGCGACATGGATGTTCGACGTTCGCGAACCCACCGATGTCCTGTCTGTCGGCTACCGCGACTGGATGGGCGGCAACTTCGACGAAACAGTGCGCAACCCGAAAATGCTGCCTGCCGAGCCCATGCAGCCCGCCGGCGAACTGTGGCGCAGGACGCGCACCGTCTCGCACGGCAATTTCGCCGAGGCCGCCGAACGCCTCAAGGCGGCGACCGCTGTGTCCCCTGTCCGCAAGGGCGAGGCAATCGCCGACGCGGCGAAGTGCGACACCCCGGCCGGCAAAATCGCCGCGGTCCGGAACTGGATGTCGAAGCACGTGAGAATCGCCGGACCGTCGCTTTATGAAGTGCCGCTCGCCGCCCAGCAGACCGACCCCGGGGCGGTGCTCGCCGAGCGCTACGCCTCGCGCCTCGACTACATACGTACGATGTGCGCTCTCATGAAGGGCGCAGGACTCGAGGCCGATGTCGTCTTCGCCGCGAACGACGCTCTCGACAGCGAGGCCATGCGCCGCCGCCACGTCGCCGAGCGCCAGACCTCGCGCTTCGCGATACCGCTGTGCCGCGTGACTGTCAAGCGCGGCTGGTGGCTCTGGTCCGAGACGGAAACATTCTTTGTCGGCACCGAGAACGAGTACACGCCGGTCGGCGCTTCGCCGTACGACGGCTCGTACTGCCTCGTGCCCGAAAGCGGAACAATCGAGACGATTCGCGAGGGGGCTTTCAAGTCCGCGGTCGTGAACAGTTACTCTATCGGCGTTCGCGAAAACGGCGCGATTGACGTGGACTACGCGAGCGAACTGTACGGACCCGGCGTCGGGTCGTTCCGCAAGCAGTATATAGAGATGCTCTCCGAAGACCGCAGCCGCCACTTCCAGGAGCTGCTGGGCGGGCTCTCCCAGGCGGCGAGCGCGACTCGCGATCTGGTGACGGACACCGAAGGCTACCCCGCCAGAATGTCGTTCAGCGCGTTCGTGCCGGACTATGCGACGGTGTCGGGCGACACGATAACGATCGTCCTGCCCGAAATCGGCTCGCGGCTCTTCCAGCTGACGGGGACTGTCCGCGAGAGCCCCCTCGGCG
This sequence comes from uncultured Verrucomicrobiota bacterium, assembly GCA_946628745.1. Lineage (GTDB taxonomy): Bacteria > Verrucomicrobiota > Kiritimatiellia > RFP12 > UBA1067 > UBA1067. The sequence goes on from CAMOXA010000002.1 coordinate 28,639, forward strand.
TGGGCGCGAAATCCGGCGACGGCACGACTGTGATAGAGACCGTGTTCCCGGCAGGTTACACCGAAGTCGAGCACCTGCCGAACGAGTTCGTCTTTTCGGAGACGTTCGCGACTGCTGATTCCCGCACCGGGGCGAAGCTGCGCCAGCTCAAAGTCTCCACCCGGCTGGACGAGAAGGGCCGGCTCGTGGTGACGGTCGTCGAACGCTCGCCCGAACATGCGGCGGGAATGCTGCCGGCGGACCGGTTCGCGTTGCTTAAGGATTGGTCGCGTCTCGCGTCGAGCCGCGCCAACCGCACGATAGTCGTCCGCAAGCCGCAGTAGCTCCGTCGAATTATCGAATCACGGCGTCAGGAAAATATGGTATAATATAACTGGATGGATCATATCAGAACATATTTGTTTTTGTTCGCGTTGGCGCTGGTGCTGACGGCTTTCCCGGCCGGCGCCGCCGCTACGCCCGCGGCCGCGGTCGACGGGACGGTCCGCAAGAGCGCGGCGCCCGCTGCACTGTATGCAGAGGCGGACGACCCCGTGGCGGCCGAGTGTATCGCCGACGAGTCTGCGTCCGAAGACCAGCTCGTAAGCGAGCCCGTCGTCATCGATGCGCAGGCTGTCGCGGAGGCCGCGGCGAAAGAGAAGGCCGTCGAAGAAGCGCGACTCGAGGCCGCCGCGAAGGAGAAGGCGGCGGCGGAACTCAAGGCCGAGGCCCAGCTTGAGCGCAGGCGCATCTCGACGCGGGTGTTCCGCCTCGCCCACGCCAGCGCCGAAGAGGTCGCGGCCCGGTTCAACGCCACTTGGAGCGGCGATTTCGGCACGACATGGAAGGTCGCCAAAATCGCGCAGGCCTTCCCGGAAGCGAACGCTGTCATGGTCACCGCGCCGCAGATGGTACTCGACGCTTGCGAAAAGGTCGTCGAGGAAGTCGACGTGGAGGTTCCCCAGGTGTATATCGAGGCGCGTTTCATAGAACTCGCCAACAACGCGTCGCACAAGCTCGGCATCGACTGGCAGATGCTGGACGGCATGAAGGGGTCGCTCTCGCTCGACGCGGGTTTGAACGTGCGTAAAGTGAAAGGCGTCTCCTCCTACAACAGCGCCGACGGGACCTACACGCTGTCCGGTACGGACGGCGGCAAGTCCACCGCGAATCTCTCGCACATAAACGGCACGATCGGCATGAGCGAGCTTTACGTGATTCTGCGCGCGCTGGAGTCGTCCGAAGACGCGCGCACGTTCTCCAACCCGAAGATTATAGTGTCGTCCGGCAAGAAGGCCAATATCGACATGACGACAAAATACCCGAACGTCAAGATATCGGCCAAGAGAACGACGAACTCGGGCGGCGACTCGCTCGACCTTGACATGCAGATGGCGTCGATACCCGGCGAGGACAAGCTGATGTTCGCCAACGAATCGTTCTTCAGCTGGGGGATATCGCTCGACGTGACGCCTCGCATATCGACGAACGGTCTTATAAACGTGCAGATCGTGCCGACGATTTCGTCGCGCTCCGACTGGGTCGTCTCGGGCACGATGGACGATTCCGACGCGGGTACCATTTCGGCGAAGTATCCCGTCATAGACGTGCAGCGGCTCGTCACGGAATTCAACATGGCCAGCGGTTCCACGGCGGTCATTGGCGGGCTTTCGGTGACGGTCGAGACCCAGAAGGACAACGGCATACCGTGGCTTAGAGACTGGTGGTGGATAGGCCCGAGGCTCTTCGGCTCGAAGGTTCGCGTCAAGGAGCAGCGCGAAATAGTCGTTTTCGTCACCGTCGGCATTGTCGACCCGAGAGACATAAAATCCGACGCGGGGCTGCCGAAAAACGCCGTTCTCGGCAGGCAGTACACCGAAGACATCCGCCGCGAACCCGGCGACCGCAAGCGCCAGCGGGCGGAAGGCATGAAGTCCCTTGATATGCGCTCGCTCGAAGAGCAGTACGCCGACCCGCGCCGCACGAACCGCGTCCAGCGCGCGGAGTGGTCGCTCGGCGACATTGCGCTGCCGTTTACGAAAGATCCAAACTATAAACCAAACAACCAAAACGAAAGGCATTAAATGAAGTTGAAAATAATGGCGGCGGCCCTGGCGGCCGCGGTCGCCGCGGCCGCGCAGGCGGACAAGGTGACGCTCAAATCCGGCTCGTTCCTGACCGGCGTCGCGGGAGAGATCGCGGGCGACGAGCTTAAGTTCAAGTCGGACGACCTGGGCGACATCAAGATCAAGCTCGCGAATATCGCGTCGATGGAGTCCGCCAAGAAGCACGTTATCGTCTATACCGACAAGACCCGCGAAGAGGCGGAACTCGTCGTCGACGAAGGCGCTCTCATGAAAGACGGCGACAAGCTCGACATGGGCAAGGTCAAGACGATCGACCCCGAGGCCGAGGCGTGGCACGGCAGCGTCAACCTTTCCGCTTCGATGGCGCGCGGCAACACGGTCAGCGAATCGGCGACGCTTCTCGCGGACGCCAACCGCCGCTGGGAGTACAACCGCTTCACGTCTTCGCTCGGCTACTACTTCGCGCAGAGCGGCGACACCAAGGCGAGCAAGCAGAAGACCGCCAGCCGTTTCGAAGTGAACGGACAGGATGACATCTTCTTCTTCGGCGACGGCGTCTACGCCTATGTTAACGGCAAGTACGAGTTCGACAAGATCATGGACCTCGAACGCCGCCTCCGCCTCGGCACCGGTCTCGGCTACCAGTGGCTCGAGGGCGTCGCGGTCGGCCCCGGCAAGCTCAGCTTCAACCAGGAACTCGGCTTCTCCTGGGTTGATGAAAAGTACGAGCACAAGGACGGCGACGACTTCGCGACGCTTCGCTACGCCCACCACCTGGCGTGGTCCGTCGGCTGGATCGAGAACTTCGACATCACTCACAACTTCGAATACCTGCCCGACCTCGAGGATCTCGGCGACAACTATCTCATTGATACGGATATCGGCTTCGGCTACATGTTCCTGCCCAGCTGGCAGTTCGTCGCCAAGATCGAGTGGGACTACGCCCGCAAGACCGCGCCCGGCGTGAAGCACAGCGACCTTCGCTACATGCTCGGCGTCGGCTACAAGTGGTAAGACCGCTCGCGGTGAAACGGGGTTCCGGGCTATGAGAGTCGCGATAGCCTATCCGCCGCTCGAGAGCGGCAAAGGCGTGCCGCTCCTCACCCAGAACCGCCAGTTTCAGTGGTTCTCGCGCCCGACGTACATATTCCCGGTGGTCCCCGCTACAGCGGCGACCATGCTCAAGGAAGCCGGGCACGAGATTCTTTTTTTGGACGGAATCGCCGCGGAGCTCTCCGCGGCGGAATTCGAGCGGCGGCTTGAGGCGTTCGCGCCCGACCTGGTCGTCCTCGAGACCAAGACGCCCGTCGTCAAGCGCCATTGGCGCTGGATTCGCAACGCGGCCGGCCGGTTCAAGACTGCTCTCGTCGGCGACCATGTCACCGCTCTGCCGGAAGAGTCGATGGCGGCTTGTCCGGTGGACCTCGTGCTGACAGGCGGCGATTGGGATTTTCTTCTCAAGAACGTGGCCGACAGCGGCATGGACCCTTCGAAGTACGAGCCGGGCATATGGTACCGCGACGGCGGCGAGGTCAAGTCGACGGGGCCCTTTCGCCTCGACCACGATCTCGCCCGGGCGCCGCGCATCGACCGCGATCTCGTCGACTGGCGGCTCTATTCGAAAAAGAACGGCAACTTCAAGCGCACCCCCGGCACCTACATAATGGCCGGCCGCGACTGCTGGCACGCGAAATGCACGTTCTGCAGCTGGACTACTCTCTACCCCTCGTACCGCACGCGCAGCGCGGCGGATGTCGTTGACGAAATCGAAATGCTCGTCGACAAGTACGGCGTCAAGGAGATAATGGACGATTCGGGCTCCTTCCCGGTCGGACGGTGGCTCAAGACGTTCTGCTCGCTCATGATCGAACGCGGACTGAACAGGAAGGTGCGAATCGACTGCAACATGCGCTTCGGCAGGCTCGGCCCGGAGGACTACGCGCTCATGAAGAAGGCCGGCTTCAGGCTGGTCCTGTTCGGTGTGGAGTCCGCCAACCAGTCGACGCTCGACCGCCTCGCGAAGGGATTGCGCACCGGGGACGTGGAGCAAGGCGCGGCATGGGCGTCGAAAGCGGGCCTCGCCGTGCACCTCACTTTCATGTTCGGCTATCCGTGGGAAGGCCCCGCCGAGATGGCGAACACCGTCAGGCTCGCGCGAAGGCTGCTCGCCAACGGTCACGCCGCGACGCTCCAGTGCACCTTGACGATTCCGTATCCGGGCACTCCGCTTTTCAGGGAGCTTCAGGCCGGCGGAGGGCTCGCCACGCTCGACTGGGACGAGTACGACCAGCGGCGCGCCGTGATGAAAACGCCGCTTGCGAGCGAGGCGGACGTCAAAAAGGCGATCCGCGACGTCTATCGCGGCTTTCTCCAGCCGCGCGCGCTTCTGCATCTGGCGCGGCGCAACCTTTTCGATTTCGGCTTCTACTGGCGCGGGCTTAAATACCTGCGCGGACACTTGACGGATTTTTCATGATCAATCACAAGCGAGGGTTCGACATATGAAAGCGATAATACCTGCGGCCGGTCTGGGCACGCGATTCCTGCCCGTCACGCGCGCGGTCCCGAAAGAAATGCTGCCCATCGGCGCGAAGCCTGCGCTTGAACTCATCGTCGACGAGGCGCGCGAGGCCGGGGCGGACGAAATAGAAATCGTCATTTCGCCCGGCAAGGAACTCGTCCGCCGCTATTTCGAAGGCGCGAAGGGCGTGTCGTTCGCGTACCAGCGCGAGCAGAAGGGTCTCGGACACGCCGTCCTCCAGGCGGCGGAATTCGTCCGGGACGAAAAAGGGCCGGTGCTGATTCTGCTTGGCGACGCGCTGGTCGCCGGATGCAACGCCGCCGCCGAGATGGTGGCCGTCTCGCGTGCGCGCGGCGGCGCGAGCGTCATCGGCTGCGAACGCGTGCCGCGCGAAAAAACCGGCAGATACGGCATACTTGAACCCGTAGACGGCACGATGGACGGGCGGTGCTTCAAAGTCGAGACGCTTGTCGAAAAGCCGCGCCCGGAAGAGGCGCCGAGCGACATCGCCGTCGCCGGTCGCTACCTGCTCGACCCGGCGGTTTTTCGCTATCTTGCCGACCAGACGGCCGGAGTCGGCGGCGAGATACAGCTTACGGACGCGATACGCCGGATGCTCGCCGAACGCGCGCTGTACGGCTGCATCTATCCGGGCAGGCGCCAGGATATCGGCAATCCGGACGGATATTTCAAGGCGCTTGAAGCGTTCAGAAACGCATGACGCGAGAATAAGGTGGCACATGATGGAAACGGTAAACACGCGCAGTTTCGCGAGAGCGGGCTTTTTGGGCAACCCTTCCGACGGATATTTCGGCAAGACGATCAGTTTCGCATTCAACGAGTTCTGGGTCGATCTCAGATTGACCGAAAGCTCCCGCCTCAGATTCGTGCCGGGCGAAGTGGACGACGCGACATTCGAGTCGCCGGAGCAGCTCGTCCGTGATCTGCGGCTCTACGGCTATTACGGCGGCATTCGCATTCTGAAGGCCGTCACGAAAAGATTCTACGAATATTGCGTGCAGCACGGCATACGCCTGCCGTCGCGCAATTTCACGGCGGAATACAAGATAAACATTCCGCGCCTCGTCGGGCTGTCCGGCTCGAGCGCGATATGCAGCGCGATGCTCAAGGCGCTGATGCGCTTCTACGAGGTGTGCATTCCGCTGGAGGATACCCCGACGATATGCCTCGAAGCCGAGCGGGAGGAGCTTGGCATAGCGTGCGGACTCCAGGATCGCGTCATACAGATGTATGGCGGGGTTGTGTTCATGGACTTCGAGCGCGAGCTTGTCGAGTCGACCGGACACGGCCGTTACGTGCGAATCGACCCGGCGAAACTGCCTAACGTATACGTCGCGTACGATCCGAACCGGGCCGAAGAAAGCGGCAAAGCCCACCGCAAGGTAAAGAACCGCTTCCAGCAGAACGACGCGTCGGTCGTTTCCGCCATGAAGGAATTCGCCGCGATAGCGCAGAGCGGCTATGACGCGCTTGAGGCCGGGCGGCTTGACGAGTTGCCGCGGCTCGTGAACGCCAACTTCGATTTGAGAGACAGGATATTCAATGTCGCGGCCGAAAACCGGCGCATGGTCATGACGGCCAGGTCGTCCGGGGCGAGCGCGAAGTTCGCCGGTTCAGGCGGCGCGATAGTCGGCACCTACGAGGACGATGCGCAGTTCGCGGCGCTCGAACGCGCTCTTGCCGGCATAGGCTGCCGCACGATACGTCCGGTTATCGCGACCGTGGCCGACGAGACGGCGAATCTCTCGGCGGGAACCGGCTGGCGCAATTCGTAGATTCCGTATCCCCCGGGCGTTTGTCGCATATGTCCTTTTATTGCCGCCTCTATAGTGTCAATAGTGATGTGCAAAATGAGGTGTTCGACGTAAAAATTGTCAATACAGTGAATAAAATT
>CAMOXA010000003.1 GCA_946628745.1 uncultured Verrucomicrobiota bacterium
GCCGTCCAGCACCCTTCTTGACGCCGTCCAGCACCTTGCCCGACGCCGTCCAGAACCTTGCCCGACGCCGTCCAGAAAATCGCCCCGACCTAGGTCGGGGATTGACAATCTTTATGAATTTTTCTGCTACACTATAATCCGTCGGCAGGAAAGTCGGCAGAAAGAGAGTTGCAAGAGACATGAAAACATATCACTACCATCCCATAGAGGGATGTGCGTAGTATAACATTTCCTGATTTCGCGCACAATACGCTTTTGCTGTCGCGACACTTCAAGACAACTTGCGACGTGTAGCCGATGTCGCTCTGCGTTAAAAATCATCCCGCTATGGGATGGTAGTGAACCTATTAGAAGAAGTCCTTCTGGTCGATCATGATTTCGTTGCCGAGTCTTAAACTGGGGTCGCCTGACTTTTCCAATTCTTTTTCTTCGAGGTTCTTGAGCAGGGTGTCGAGGGTGTCGATTACCTTTTCCTTCAAGTTTTCGTCCTCGGGGAGATTGTCGACGATGTCGGCAATGTTTGTTTCAATCATGTTGATGCCGCCGCCCTTGAGAAGGCCGTTTTCGACGAGTTTCTTCGCGAGTTCGGGACAGCCTATTGCCTTCAAGGTCTTCTGTGCGGATTCGATTTCCTTCTTGAGCGGCTCCGGGAGATCTTCCTTGCGAATGCCAGGGGCGTTCTTCGAAGTGAACTTCGACTTGAAGAGCGATGTACCGTGGAGAATCGATTCCGACACGTCGCCGAACTCGTATCCGCGCGGCTCCATCATCTCGGTCTTCGAGTCTTTCTTCGCCTTCGATTTGAGATGGATGGTGTTGACGAAAACGCCATACGTCTCGCACTTTAAAAAGAGCCTGCGGTTCTTTCCGCAACCCTGCGCATCGTCGAGATGATGAATATCGGGGAGCGAGAAATAGTGGAACGTGCGCATTCCGTTGAGAAGCCCGTACTTGCCGGGCGCGGCGACGTCGTAGCCGCGCGGCATGTTGAGGTGGCCGTCCACCATCAGCCCCTGGTAGGGCTTCGCGTGCGTCGAAGTGCGCTGGTAGATGCCCTTGGCGGAATCGAGCCAGCGGGCGATATTCCCGTCCGGATCGGTTATCGAGAACGAGCCGCGGTACATCATTTCGCCTTTCTTCAGCGCGGCGGCGTGGATGGCGATCGTGAACGCCGTGATGTTCTTCAACGTCGGCGGGAAGCAGTGGGTGCGTCCGCCGAGGAGCGCGGCGATTATTTCGCGTCCTCTCGCGATGCGCGCCTCGAGAAACGCCTTCAGGTCGCCGACCGTACGCGGACGCGTCTGCGCCGGCTCGTTCTCGATGAGGCTCTGGTAGTGGACCTTGGGGAACTTGACCTTCGCGCCGTTGTCAATGACAAGCTCGAGTTCGTTCGGGAGCTGATCGACCTTGAGCGTCTGGCCCAAAGCGTTGAGCTGGCGAGGCGGCAGCGGGACGTGCCGGGAGGACTCGGGAATGCCGGTCCCGCCGTTGCGGCGCGCCGCGGCTTCTTCCGGGTGCGTGAAGTTGGCGACATTCTCCTCGGATAGTTCCGCGAAGATCGCCTCCGCCTTGTCCTTGGGTATGACGAGCCGCGCCGCGAACTGCGCGTCGATGGAAAACTTCGCACCGTGTTTCTCGGCAATCTGCTTTATGAAGTCGCCGGCCTTCTCGGGAATCGGCTTGTCGCAATAGTAGACGATGTTCTTGTTGTCTTCATCCACAGAGGCGTACCACGGCGCGCGCAACTCGGGCACGACTTCGAGGTGCTTGAGGGCGACCTCCTTGTTCTTGCTGACCCATGTAGTCGCGGATGTGAGCTTTTCCAGATTGGCGAGCGTCTCCACGGCGTCTTGCTGCACCTTTGGCCCGTCCGCGGCGAGATCGTCGAAGAGCGCGAGCTGGTTGTCGAAGACTTTCAGAAGGCGCGTCATCTGCCGGGAGAACTCGGCCTCCTTCTTGTCGATATCCTTTTGCACCTGCTGGCGGAGGGTCTTTTCAGCCGGAGAGATTCCTTTCTCTTCCGGGTCAAACGCCTTGCGGTAGTCGTCGAACACCTTCTGGAACGCGCCGGAGCGATGGAGCTCGCGGAGTTCGATCATGCCCTGCAGCTTGGCGAAGCGCGTATCGTCGTCGAACACCGAGAAGTTCTCGAAGCGCGGCTTGGTGCTGCTGCCGTAAGTGTCCTTGAAAGTAAAGTCGTCCTGTATGTCGAGATACTTGCCGTTGCCCTCGAGCGAATGGCCGGGGTCGATGGCGAAGAACTTTCCGTTCGCGAAGCCCTTGTTCTGTCCGCGGCGCCCGACCGCGTCGCGGTCGGCCGTCAGGAGGAAGAACGCCTTGTACTTGCCGAGCGATTCGAGCGGCTTGCCGTCCGGCGAAACGACGCGTCCGTCCTTGATGAAGCCGTTTTCCATGTCCTGGTAGCCCTTGGCGAATTTCGCCTGGAGCATGAGCTTCGGGTGTCCGTCGGAATATTCGCCGCGGACGATCTGGAGTTCCTGCGAGGGGACGCCGGCGATTCGCGTGAGGTCGTTCGCCAGCGCTTCGGTGACAGCGCCAGACGAGATTTTGTCGGCCGACGCGGCAGTCTGCAGGCGGTATATCTGGCCGAGGACGGGCTTGCGGGTCGAGAGGATGCGCTCGGGGCGCATGAACGACCCCTCGTGCGCGGCGTCGTGCGCGACGACGCGATCGCCCTCGTTGTAGTCGAGCTTGAGGATGTGGCTGTCGGAGAAATGCGCGAATGCGGGCGAGAGCTTGTATTCGGGATTGTCCTCTCCGTTCGGGAGCTTCGGCTTGACGCTCAGGATCGCGTCGCGTATTTCGGCGAAGAGCTTGGTGTTGAGATTCGCGGAGCCGACATTCTGCCAGTCCTCCGGATCGACCTTCGGGAAGCGTTTTTCGAACGCCTTGTATATGGCGCTGTTCTCGTCGGCCATTCCCTTTTCGATGACATAGTCCGCAAGAGCGGCCATGACTGCAGGGTGGGAGCGGCCCGCGAGCATGACCTGGTCGCGCGTGCTCTTTCCCTCGCACTCTTTGGCGAGCTTGGGGTCGGCTTTCTTGAGCTCTTCAAGCTTCGCGATACTCTCGTCGGACGTATAATCGGTAAACAGCCCCTTCGTATCGTTGACCGACCAGTCGTTCTTGTAGATGAAGCCGGGTTCCACTCCGTTGGATTTCTCCTGCTCGAAAAGAACGGGGTTGGAAACCGAGCGGTTGACCCTCATGCCCTTGCCAATCACGCCTTTCTTTACCTGGTCGCCGATGGATGTTTTGCCGGCTTCGAACATCACTTTCAGGTCTTTGAGCCCCACGGCTTCGCGTTCGCCGACATGTTTCTCCGACTTGCGGTTCGCGGATATGTCCTGGAAGCCTTTCTGCATGTTCTTGCCGTACAGCCTGCTGAGCATCGGGTCGTTCCTCACCTGGTCGACAAGTTCGTCGATTATCGTATCAATGCGCGATGAAACGGCCGATGACAGTTCCTTATCGCTCTTGATGGAGTTGAGGAGGTTGGCCGCCTCTTTCTTAGTGTCGGCAACGGGAGAGCCGGCAAGGGTTCTGCGAACCATTTTCTGCAGGTCCTCCGCCAGCGTGAGCATTTTCGGGTGGGTGTCGAGCTGGCGGTTCAATTCGCTGACGAACCGGTTCTGCTTGAGGTGCATGAGATTCGAGAGCGTCCGCTTGACATCGCATGCCCGCAGAGACTTGTTCAGCTTGCAGCGCGAGTCGACGATAGTGTCGAACGCGTGAGCTCCCAGCGCGCCGTATTCATTGACCAGTGCCTCCCTGAACGCTTTCATCACGGCGTTGTTCTGCGCCTTGCCGGCGGAAATGAAGAAATTGCCGAGCTTCGCGCCTGTGGCGTTCTTGTCAATCTCGATGTCACGTCCCGAGAAAAACGTCGAGTTGGCCACTTTCTGGAAATCTTGTACTGTCAACGACATATTCCTTGCGCCTTCCTGTTGTTTGATTGCCTGTTCATCCGCGATGTCTACACGCCGGGCCCGGAAAGGTTACACGGTTTTTTCCTCCGGGGCGAGCTTTCCCGCGAACGGCCGGCGGATTCACGAATCGTAGAACGTCCCGCCGGAGGTGTCGAGGCGCCGCGTCATGCCGTACTCGTAGCGCGCGCCGCTCTTGAGTATTTCGGCATACCTCGCCGCCTCCCATTTCGCAATCGGCAGATCGTGAAGGAGAAAGTTCCCGCAATTGACCGGCGTCGCGCCGGGGACCTCGCCCTCGTAATCGCGCAGATGCTCGAACGCGCGCAAAAGAAGCGGCTGGAGCTCCTGCGGTTTCGGCCGGCCCTTGACGATCAGATAGCAGCCTGTGAGGCACCCCATCGGTCCCCAATAGACGATGCGGTCCTTCCATTCGGCGTCGTTGCGCAGGAATGTCGCCACGACGTGTTCGATGGTATGCATGGCATTCGGATGAATCGCCGGTTCCTTGTTCGGCGTCTTCATGCGAATGTCGAACGTCGTCGCGAAGCCGCCGCCAATCTCGTCCACGCGAGACTCGTACACGCCCGGCACGATTTTTGTGTGATCGACCTGAAACGATGCTATCAAGTTCTGTTTTTCGTCCGCCATTGTCTTATACCCTGTTGCCCTTTCTTGGCCAATGCGCACCGCCGCGCGCACGACTTGCCACGCGGCGTATTATACCACATTCGCATACCGGAAATCAACGGCTCCGGGTGGCGGCGAGAGGAACAAAACTCTGCCGCGCAACGCGGCACCCGGGAGGCAGGCGGCTATTCGGCCGATATGCGGAAGCCGCCGTAGTTCTTGTTGTACGCCGAGCCGCGGAAGCCGCCGCCGGTCACAACGCCGTTTACGACGAACTTAACCGGACGCGCCGCGCCAGGAACCGGTACGGACAGCGTACCCTTCACGAGTCCTGTCTTGTCGGCGAACGAAAGCTTGGCCCCGTAGGGATTCGGATCGACCGCCGCCTTCTTGTTCTGCTTGGGCAGGTTCCACTTGCGGCCGCGGACGTCGAACGGCAGAGGCGCCGCGAACAGTTCGCATTCGAGCGTGTGCTTGCCGTCCGAAAGAGCGCGCGTCTTCGAAGGCTCCACGACCTCGCCCCAAAGCGTCTGGCCGGCCGCCGTGCGAAGCGCGGTAATATCCGTAAGCGCCACCGTGCCGTCTTCGCCAACCCAGAAGACGAACCCGATGGAGCCCTTCTTCGCGTAGGCGAACGGGATCGCCAGCGATTTCTCGCCAAGGACGCCCGGCGACGTGAGCGACACCTTCGAGCCGTCGGGCATGGTGCCCGAAAGCTTGCCCTTTCCAGACGCGGCAACCGTGACAGAAAACGCAGCGCAACCGCGGTCTGTATCCAGCGCGAACGTCCAGGTACCGGCCAAGGCCGCGAGCCTGCTCTTTGCGGACGCCTTGGCCGCGCGGTCGGAAGATTTCATCAAATCCGCCCCGGCCTGCACATCAAAGTCGACGCCTCGCGCAGACTTTCCGTTCAGCTTCAACGTGCCCAGTCCGGGCAGCTTGACCGCAGCCTCGCCGCCCGCGACGGGAAATGCCGACTTGTCGACTTTGACGGACTGCTTCTTGCCGCCAAGCGGAATATACGCTACGGTAGGCTTGCATGTTCCGTCGCGCCTGTTGGGCTTCGCGAACTTGACCGAGAGCGTTCCTTTGAGCGCCCCGTCTTTATCGCGCACCCAGCCTACATATGTCACATTGCCTTCGAACGGCGTGGAATCGCCGTGCGGATACAACTGCGGTATCTCCGGTTCAGGCGTCACAGGGTCTGTAGGATCGGTCGGGTCCGTGGGGTCCGTGGGGTCGGTCGGTTCAGTTGGGTCCGTGGGGTCGGTCGGGGCTGTAGGATCGGTCGGGGCCGTCGGCTCATCTGGAGTGGCAGGGGCGGGAACTGCATCAGGGTCTGGATCGGGTGCCGGGTCGGCGGGAGGTTCTTCGGTGATTCCCGGGCGGGCGATCGTGGCCGGGACATATTCCCACGCCGCGAAAAGCCGCCTGTCGAACCAGGACGCGCTTATGTCGTCCATGCTCGATCCGCTTTCGTCGATATATTGGCGGCCGCCGCCGAGCGGTTCGGTCCAGTAACCGGTGAATGTCCAATTCTCGCGCTCCGGCAGGGCGGACACCGTCGGCAGCGTATCGTCAAAGTCGACCATAAGCGACTCCGGGCCGCCGGTGCCGCCGCAATCCGCAAGCTTCACCTTCGCTTTGCCGACGGGGACGCCTTCGGCGAGACTGCCGGTCGACTCGTATCGAACCGAATTGTAGTAGATGTGGTAAGACCTGACGCGGACATATTCCACGCCCGCCGCATCCGCGGCCGGGATAGTGTAAGCGGTCACGTCCCTGTTGTCGATCTTGACGGTAACTGCGCCGGAGAAATCGCTTGAAGCGCCGTATTCGACAAAATATCCGTTCTCGCTGCCCGACACAGGCGCGAGACGCTCCCACGACACGGATATCGAACCATCGTCGTCGCTTCTCACGGCAGAGCACGGCGCGTCGCCCGGGTTGTATTCCGTGGCATCAATCGACGCCAGGGCGATCGTCGCGGCATGGCCGGTGCAGATATTGTCGACCAGCCTGCTCGATTCGCAGTTGTCGAAGCGGATGTCGTGAGTCGTCAGCGAGTCGACGCGGTTGTTGGCGACATTCGCCGAGGCGAGTTTGGTTTTGCTGCCCTCCACTCTTATGCCGATTCCGGTAGAACCGCGAACGATGTTGCCGACGACTTCGGAGTTTGTCGATTCACGGCAGAATATGCCCTCCGTCGCGGGACTCGCGACAAGATTGCCCTTGATGCTGCCGCCGGTGGACTCCCAGAGCAGAATGCCGCGCGCGGACGGACTCGAGATCGAGTTGCCGCAGATTTCCGCGCCCGAGGTCCCTCTCGCCTGCACGCCGCAGTCTTTCGGCGACACTATCGTATTGCCGGTCACTTTCGCGTTGTCGCATTCGTAGACATACACGGCCGAAAGCGTCGAATCGCAGATTGTGTTGCCGTCGGCCGAGAGGCTGCTGCCGCCCGTGGCGCACACGGCGTACTGTCCGCAGCCGTTGATTGTGTTGGCCGTCGCCGCAACGGTCGCCGCCGATTCGCACACGAGGCCGTTCTTTTCGGGGAACAGAATCGTGTTGCCTTCGATAACGGCGGAACCTCCCTGGAATATGACGCCGTGTCCCTTGGCGTTCCAGACTTCATTGCCTTGAAGCGCGGCGCTCGCGCAGTCCGCAAGCCACACGCCGTGCATCACAGGAGCCGTCACCTCGTTGCCCAGAATCTTCGCGCCGGCCACTCCGTTCAGCTGGATTCCGTACGCCCCGGGCGCCCAGACCTTGTTGTCGGCGAGTTCCGCGGCACCGCCGCTGTAAATGACGAAGCCGGCCTTGCCAGCGTTGTTGACAAAGTTGCCGAGCGCGAAGAGCGAGGAGCCGCCGGTTAAACTGAAGCCGTGTGCGGCAGGCTCGATGATGTCGTTGTCCCTCGCCAGGACCATGGACGAGGCATCGGCCCTGACGCCGCAATCGGAGCAACCCGTAAGCCTATTCTTTCGCAGTTCGGCCGAAGCACCGACGAGATTGACGCCCTGCACGCCGCCGGAGACGAAGTTGCCGGTAATGCGCGCCGACGCGCCGTCCACGAGGAAGAACGCATGCTCGCTCGGCGAGTCGACATTGTTTTCCGTCGCCGAGAAATCCGCCTGCGAAGCGCGCACGAGCCCCTTGCCGCCGGTGCAGGAGCAATTCGCGATTACGCAGCCGTTCATTCCGAAAAAGTCCGCCGCGTACGCTCTAAGATTGTCGAAGACGCAGTTGCGAATCGTCAGGCCGTTCGCGTACCTGCCGGGCGTCGCGTGGTGGTTGCCGACGCCGGCGAAAACTTTGTCGAACGTGCAGTCCACGACAGTGACGCGCTCGCACGCGGTGCCGTCATGCGGGTAGTTGCCCTCTTCGCCGTCAGCGTCCGTGAAATCCATGTGCACGCACTCGATCGTGTTGTAGCGGTTTTCGTCGCCGACCGCGTAGGGGCTCCACACTTTCGCGTCCGTGCCGGAATATTTCACAGGCGCCGAGAACAGGCAATTGCGGATGAGGACGTCCGACGAGCCGCTGATGTTCAGCATGTGGTCGGTGCAGCCCTCGAAGCACACGCCCTCGATTCTGAGACCCGAACCGTGGCTCAGGCGCATGATGCCCGTCACTTCGTCGGCGCCGCTCGCGGCGTCCCAGATTCCGCCATCAATGGTTATGTTCGAATACTGGCTGTAGCCCGCGTGGGTGCACGTCTCGTCGCCGGGGCAGTCGGAGCCGTCGGCGTTCAGGTGCCGCGCGAGGAGCATGAGCTGGTCGGTATTGCCCGAACGCACGAATCTGGCGCCGTCTTGCAGAGTGAGACGCGTGTTGGAATAAATGTGCAGCGCGTGGTCGAGGCGGTACGTCCCGGCCGGCACGACAATCGTCACGGCCTCGGTCGCGCCTTTGGCTTTTTCGAGCGCGAGCTGCACGCCCAGGAAGTCCGACTCTTCGTCGCTCCCGTTCGCGCCAAAGTCCGTCACGTCGTATGTCGCTGCGCCCGCTCCGGCCGCGAGCAGAAGCGACATTGCAATGATGGGTATTTTTGTCATCATCTTTTTGTTCCTTTCTTTGTGTCAGCGCCGCGAAAAGACGTACAGTCTCTGCACGGCAAAACTGCCTGTAAAAAGCACGGTCTCGACCAGTATCTTCGAAATGAGCGGCGACATGCCGAACCAATTCCGCATGAAGCGCATCCCGAAGTAGGACAGCGTGAAAAGCGTGACGGCGAGCAGCACGAAGCCGGCCGCTTCCTTGAGCGGACGCCGCTTCGAGCGGAACACGCTGATCTTGTTTATGATGAAATTCACCGAACAGCTGATGATTCGCGATATGATCAGGCTGGGCAGTATCGACCCGATCGTTAGAAACGCGACCGAGAAGACCACATAGTCCACCGCGAAGCTGACGAGCGAAGACGCCACAAAGCGCAGGAAGACCGCGTAGATGCGCAGAGAGTCGACGACCGGCCTGAAGTGGCTGCGCCTGTTGCCTTCCTCGTATATGGTTCTTATTGGCACCTGCACGCACGGCGCGTTTTCTATCGCGAGGATGAGCGCTTCGAGATGGAACTCGTAGCGGTTCTTCTCGATCTGGGTGCACAGCGCGGCGACCGGCGGCGGCAGGCACCTAAGACCGCTTTGGGTGTCCTTCAGGTGCACGCCGGTGCACAGGCGAAAGACGGTCTCGGTAACGCGGTTGCCAAGGCGGCTTCGCAGCGGAATCTTGATGGCCCCGTCGTGGTACTCGCGAACGCCGATTGTGAAAGCGTCGGGACTTTCGAGAAACCGCCGGACTACTTTGGCCACGTCCTCGGGGTGGTGCTGTCCGTCGGCGTCGAAGAGGACGAAGCCCGCCGCATCGGGGCACTCGTACATCGCGCGCTGCAGACCTGTCTTGATGGCGCCGCCAGTTCCGGAATTTACGCCGAGGTGCAGCACCTCTATTTTCGGGTCGATCGCCGCGACACGTTCGAACACACCGGCGTACTCGGGTCCGCTGCCGTCGTCCACGACGAACAGCCGGCGCAGTTCCGGGCACTCGCGCAGGGCGCCTGCCGCGGTCTCTTCGAGTTTTTCGTCCGGCTTGTAGGCTGGTATGACGCCGGCCACATATGCCTTGTCGCAGGTTTTTGTCATGATGCGGCCTCCTTTTCGGTTTTAGGCGCGAGCGCAAGAAGCGCGAGGACCCAGGAAACATCGACTATGGTCGAATAGCGCGAGTTCGGCAACGCCCCGTCGCCGAGAGAGTAGAAAATCGCGAGCGCAAGCGAAAAGCCGAAGAACACCGCGAGGGCCGGCGCGGACGCGGCGAGGCGCCGGCGCGCGCCGCCGGATTTCACGAGCGCGGCGATCGCGAACAGAAACGCCGCCGCGAACAAGTGCAGCGGTATCGCGTTGGCCGCGCGCGTCAGGTTCCTGGCCGGGCCCTCGAAGCATCGCGGATTGTAGCAATACGGGTTTATGCACCGCCGGCCCTCGTGGCAGCGCGTGTCGTATATTCCGGCGAGCTGGCAGAAAGGCGCGAACATGACCTTCGCGACATCGTGCGCGATGCCGCCCAGCACCTCACCAGGCCTCGCGCGAAACACCGCGCCGGCCATTGTCCGGTACAGTTCGTGTGCCCGCTCTTCGCCGACCCGCTTCTCCAGCTTGGGCGCGAAGACATACATCACGTTGTTGTTGTTCTCGTCGAAGTTGCGGGCGTCGTCGCGGCTGACGAGCCGCTTGACTTCGGCGGGGAAGCTGTCGTAGCATTCCGTCATGTGCGGCCAGACTATCCTGTCCAGAAGCACGAAGTCCAGCGTGGTGCGGGGGCGGCCGTAGAGCCCGGGCTGCTGGGTGAGACGGTTGACGGTCGCGACCGCGGCGAAAGCACAGGCGAGAGTCGCCGCGAAGCAGAGCGCGGCACGGCGGCGGCCTTTGCCGCGCACGAGCCAGAACACCGCCGCCGCGAGTCCCGTCAGGAGAAACAGGTAGGGCCTGTCGCCGCGCACCATGCTGCCGGCGCAGAACGCGACGAGTGCGGCGGCGTAAGGCCGGACGCTGCCGCGTTCGCCGTGAAACACCGCGAGCATCGCGGCGAGATACACCATCGTCGCCGAAAGCGCGAGAGAGTCGGACATCCCGGCGAAACACATCATCCCGCACAGCGGGAAGCTCGCCGCGTAAAGCGCCGCGAAGCGCAGGTCAGCCGGCGAAGCGCCGCGTGCGAGCGCCCCCGCGGGGAACAGGCGTGCTATCGTCGAGACCGCGAAAATCGCCGCGGCCGCCTGGACTGCGGCCTGGAAAATGTAGATGAAAAACACGTGCGGCAGATGTATGCGCCCTTCGAGCCACACCGCACACCCGACGACGACCGGATAGCCGACAGGCCGGTATTCGTCAACGGCAAGCGACCGCGAAAGATTGAGGTATTCCCTCGCGTCGCCGAACGTGGGCGTGCCGCCGAGATTGAAAAGCATCCATGCGGACATCAAGCCGAGCTGCACGGCCATGGCGATGCGCACAAACCCCCAGACGAATGTTTCGCCTTCGCGGCGCGGCATTGCCGAAAGTATCAGCCAGGCGAAAATGCCGGCCAGAGAAAAACACATGATATCAAGGGACAGCTCCCGGCCCTGGCCGGCTGTCGCGGGAAAGTCCAGCCCGCCGCCGTAGACGAGATACGGGTCGCGCTTGCCAGACTTTATCTCCATGCGTCCGCCGGGCGACAGCGAACGCGCGTCTACGTCGCCGCTCGGAGTGAACCGCGCCCAGTCCAGCACAAGCTCGCGGCCGTCTTTCGCGCGGATGCGTACCGGTCCCGCGTCCACGCGCCCCGGCGCCGAGCCGAAGTCGACGCGAAGCTTGCGAAGCCTGGCGGCTTCAAGCACGAAATCGAGACTGTTGCCGCCTTTCGACACGGCGGCCTTCTTGCTGAATTTGAAAGGCGCCGCCGGGTCGTCCGAGAAAAATATCTCGCAGACGAACGGCTTCTCGGCCCTGACGTCGAACGACAGCCGCATTTTTTCCGTCTTGAGGCCATATGCATACACGCCCGCTAGAACAAGCGCGGCGAGCCCGGCGGCGATGCATATTCTTTTTGCGGCTGTCATCGGCACCTCGTCTCTTCACTCCGCGGAACCGCGGCCGGACGGCGCGGCCGCGAAGATGTCGCGCTTTATGTGTTCGAGCGCGACCGCCGCCGCGCGCGGGTAGTTGAGCATGACCGATTTCGCCAGCTCGGCGCGCGTCGCCGCCTTAACGTCGCGTCCGCCGGCGATCACATCGCGCAGGAACGCGTCGATGGCGGCTGTGTCGTACGCGATGTAGCACGCGTCGAGGCACTTCCTGCCAAGCGGCGCGAACTTTTCTTCGATGTCCTGCGGCGACTTTAGCATGTAGCAGCACGGCTTGCCGGTGTACAGGTATTCGACGAGATACGATCCGCAATCCTGTATGCAGCCGTCGGATTCCGCGAACTCCTTGAAGTAATCCCCGCCGTCCGACCAGATTACGTTCGGCTTCGCCCGCAGCTCCTCGATGTATCTGTCGACGCGCACCGGGCCCCACCTCTTCGGATCCGACATGATCTTGAAAAGGAACGGATGCGGACGGAACACGAAATCGTACTGCGGATAGCGATCCGGCAGCTCCATGAAGAAATCGGCATACCGCGCGAAATTCGCGAGCGACAGCATTTTGTTCGTGCCGCCCTCGACGGAATGGTGCGGCGCTATCAGGATTCGCCTGCGCGCGTGATGCACCGGCGAGACCGCCGCGAGCCCGTCCATCTTGATGTAGCCGCAAAGGTCGCCGTTCGTCCCGCCGATTGCGGAATACGCGCGGTATTCGGCGAGCGTGTCGTCGCACTCGAAAAACGCCTTCCACATGTACGCGTAGCTCTGGCCACCCATCACATGGCGGTCGTATATCGAGCGGTAGTAGCCGTAGTTGACGCATATTGGCAGGAAGTCGCGTCCGACCGAATAGCGCGGATTGTACCTGAAGCTCGACATTTCGTACGGCGAGGGATAGCATACTATGTCGGCCTCGGCGAGGACATCCGTCCACATGCCGAACTCGTCCTTCCAGGCCAGCGAAAGCCGGTCTGCCGGAATCACCGCCGCGAGCCCGTCGCGGCAGGACGCCATCGCTTCGTCGGTCTTGCCGTCGCGCCAGCGCAGATCGGGCACCACGACGACATACGGGTCGAACGCCGCGTCGGCGAGCATCGCGTCGAAGAGCGGTCGCGCCGGAAACATCGACGCGCTTGAAACGAAGAACACCGCCCTGGCGCGTCCGCCGGCTTTCATCTTGGCGCAGAGTCTGGCACACTTCGCCGGGAACCCGGCCTGGTGACCCGCGTACGTCACAATCTTGTGCTCGCGCGCGAGAGAGCGCGGTTCTATAAGCGCCGCGAGGCTTGGGTTGACTTTTTTGACGAGTTCAAGCACCTTGCCGACGTCTTCGTAGCTGTCGCCGTCGACAGCCTTGACTTTTAAGAGCGGCGCGCGGAAGCGCTCGCAGAGCGACAGCGGATACTTCGAGGGCGCGCCGCGGCGAAAGCCCATCGGCACAAGCGTCGTCCATTTGAATCCGGAATCCTCCAGGTATTTCGTCAGCTTGAACTCGAACTTGACGATCACCTTGTCGCGCTCGACGGGGCCCTTCAATTCGTCCAAAAAACCGTCCAGCACGGTTCCGTCCAGCACCCTGCGGCGAAAGACGTAGAAGTAGGACGAAATGTGGATGTTCCCGAAGGCGTTGTAGCCGGTATATCCCCAGAAGTCGCAATCCGCGGCGGCCATCTTGCCGAAAGATTCCGAGAACGGAAACACCGGCCCGTAGTTGGAATCGTTTATCACGACCAGTTCGTCCGCGACAGCCGCGTCGAGCAGCCCCTCCGCCCTGGCGATCGCAAGACCTCGCCGGTAGGAGCCGAAGTCGTACTGGCAGTGCCGCTCGAACTTCGCGACCGTCACGACGCCGCGAAGCTTGCCGGCTTCGCCGGGCAGCACGAGGCAGTCGCCGACAAGAACTATGTTGTCGACGACCTCCTTGAGTCCGCGAAGAAGATACATCAGCTTCTCCGGGATGACGCCTTTGCCGAAATACGCGGCGACGACTGCAGTGCGCGCGCAGCGCCGCGGCGCGCGGTCGAACCGCCACTCGCCCTCCACGCAGCCTTCGGGGAAAACCGGCTGTTCGACTTCAGTCAGCGATATCTGCCGCCCTTCGCGCTTGCCGTATTTCTCGTAGTGGATGAGCGGATTCATCTTCGCCGCGCGCACGTCGTTGTGCAGCGCGAAGTACTCTTCGTTGACGAACGAAAGAGACGGATTGCGGTTGCTCGCCACGCCGTGCAGCGCATAGTGCCGCGCCGGATCCATCCCGGCCGCCTCCACGTCCGGGTTGTTCTTTAGGTACCAGTCCGCGTCGAAGAACTCCGAATTGCGAACCAGCTCTATGTTGGCCAAAGCCGCCCGCTCGCCGCGCCAGGTGTGGAGCGCCGCGGCCTTGGCTGACTTGAGCGAGTGCCAGGCGACGCGTATGGCGTCGAGCGCGCTCATTTGCCGGACTCCTTAAGCGTAGCCTTGATCTGGGTCGTGGAGATCTCGGGCGTACGCGGCAGATAGACGACCTCGCACTTGTCCTTCAGAAAGTCGAACTTGCCTTTCCAGTCGTCGCCGATCACGAAAACGTCCGCGCCGTATTTGACGACATCGGTGTTTTTCTGTTCCCAGTTTTCTTCGGGGACGACAAGGTCGACATAGCGAATCGCCTCAAGCATGAGCTTGCGTTCCGCATACGTGAAATAGCACTTCTTGTGCTTCTCGCGCCAGTTGAATTCATCCGTCGAAAGAACCACTATCAGATAGTCGCCGAGTTCCCGCGCGCGTCTTAACAGGTTTATGTGCCCGTAGTGCAGCAGATCGAACGTACCGTATGTTATCACTTTTCTCATTGTGTGCTTTCCTCTTGCAGGCTCTCGCCGAGAAGCCGTCTGACGAATTTCAAAATCCTGCCGCCTTCCGCGGCCTTGAGGCGCGAGCGGCATTTGTCCAGCGCGAGCGACAGTTCTGCAACCCTCGCGTCCAGTCCCTTCGCCCTGGCCGCGGCGACGTCGCGTTCTTTCGCGGCGGTGTCGCGCTCTTTGGCGATTGCGTTGATCTGCATCGTGCGCCGCCTGTGCAATTCGGCGAGCGCGCGTCTTTGGCGCTCCAGGTAGAGCGAAACGGTTTCGCCGTCCGGGAGGGCGGCCGGCGTACCGCCGCCGCCGAACACAGCGGCGAGTTCTGCCGCGAGTCCTCCGTCCGGGCGGGGCGCGACAAACGCGCGCGCTCCCTCGGCCGCAAAGATCGATGCGTCCGCCGTCCTTGGCGCGAAAACCCCGTCGCAGGAGCTGAGCCAGCGCGGTTCGTTGACATACATGTGTATAGCGGGCTGCGTCCGTATCGACGCCGTCCTCGGTCCGTGATACTGCAGATAGAACGGGATGCCGCAGACGAGCTTGCAGGCGAGCACGTCGCGGATGACGCGGTTCGACCTGCACCTGTAGCTGTGCAAGACGTCCACGCGGTGCTTTCGCAGTGCGTCGCACATCGCCTTGATGCGCGCAGAGGGCGCAGCCCCAGCGCCGTCCATGGGCGGCAGCCGCACGACCTCCGCACCGTCCGGCAGTCCGCCCTCGACCGGCGCGCCATCGTCCGTAAACAGCACGACGCGCTCGCCGTGCGCCAGCAGCGCGGCGGCCTCGCGCCTTGCCGCGCGGCCCGTCCCGTGCGCCGCGAGGTGCGACGAGTCGATGCCAACGGTATGCACCGCCGTCGGTACGATTCTTTCGCGAAGGACTCCGAGCGAATCAAGTTCTGCCGCCAGCGGATACGGCGGCTCGCCGAATCCGTCCGCGAGCAACGTCGCCAGGCGTTCTGCGCCGCACTTTTCGCGCAGCATCCCGAATCCCGCCGTCCGCTCCGGCACGGACTTGAGCCGTCTCAGCGACACGAGCGAATTGAGTGCCATCATCCATCCCGCAGCTTGCGCCGCTTTGCGCTGGGGCGATTCTTCCGGGTACCGGCCCGCCGCGAACGTGGCGAGCTCGTCGTACGTGTCGAACTTGCCGAGAGTCCTCTCGTATTCGCCAAGCGTCAACTCGCGCTTCGTCGATATCCCCACGCCGTGCCGGTAGTGGTACAGCCTGTCGGGGACCACTTCCAGAAGGTGCGCGTGCGCGATGATGTGGTACGTCGCGTAGACGTCTGTTTCATGTATCGAATAGACCTTCGCCTGTTCTGCGAACGCGGTCTTGCAGACCTCGGCGCGCACCATGCGCCCGATGAGGTTCCAGGCGAGCCGCCGCTTCAGGTATATCGCCTCGAAAAGATCTCCGGCCGGGAAGATTCCCGCCGGACGGTTGAAATACGCCTCGGTCCTGGCGCGGTCCGCGGCGGGACGTGGACGCGTCTCTTCGATGAAGAAGCCGAACTGCACGATATCCGCGGCGGTGTTTCCGGCGGCGTCGGCAAGGCGCTCGAGCGCGTCTGGCTCCAGCCAGTCGTCGGGATCGAGAAACAGGCACCACTCGCCAGTCGCGGACGCGACGGCGATCTGCCTCGCGACCACGGCACCGGAATTCGCGCACGCGACGGTTTTTATCCGCCCGTCGCGCGCGGCATACTCCGCGAGAATCGCCGAGCTGCCGTCGGTCGAGCCGTCATCGACGCAAATCGCCTCGAAATCCCGCCGCGTCTGGCGGAGGACGGAATCCAGGCACTGCCGAAGGAACGCCTCGACATTGCAGACCGGGATTATAAGCGAGATTTTTACTCTGTCCTCCATGCGTTGTTAGTATACCACAATCTGCATCGCCTATGCAACAGCATATCGGGGCCGAAACGCTTTGCCCGGCGTCACGTTTTGCTCTTTGCGCCTTTTTTCTCCGCGGCGGAATCGGCCTTCAGATACTCGCGCGCCGATTCTGTCGCGGCATCGGCCATTTCCGGCGATGCTTCGACGCCGGCGAACTTCACGAGGTCCGCAGACTCCAGGAACTCTTTCAATCCGTTCGCCGCCGGCGCGCCGTCGCCGGAGCGGCGAAGCTCCGCGAAGAATTCGTCCGTCGTCATGTGCGGGGCCTTGATGCCGTACTTTCGCTGGACGTAGCGCCTGACCACCATCGTGAGCTCCACGTAGAAGTCCTTGTACCTGCCGCGGCCGGGCAGCCCTTTTTTCATCAGCCGCTCAAGCTCGACCCAAGCGCGTTCGATCGGGCTCATGAGATGCTCTTTCAGGCGGCGCAGCAGGTAGCGTGCGAGCAGCCACGCGCCGGCGCCCAGGAGCACCGCCGCCCCGAGGCAGGCCGCCGCCCAGCCGACAAGCTTCCAGCTCAGCGGCGGGAAATCTTTTTTCGGGTCGATCTCTATGCCGCCCTCGACAGGTTGCCGCGCGGCAGGCGGCTCGAACAGGATCGGTCCCGCGACGAACGCCCGCCCGCCCTTGACTTCCACCGCGAACGGGGCGATTTTGTATCTGTCGGCGCAAGGCTCCGGCCTGAGCTTCCAGTTGACGGTTCTGGTCGTCGAACCGTCTTTGGCGACCGCCGGCTCCTCGGCGAACTCTTCGACAAGGCTGAAGCCGCGCGCGCGGGTGCGGATGTCCGGCGGGAGCGCCTCGACACCTTTCGGCGTCTTGAGCGCGAGCGTCATGAAGACGCTGCGCCCGGGATCGATCCTGGAGGTCTCGCTTTCGACCTGAAGCGTGACGCCATCGGCGCCGCCGCTCCACAAAACCGCTGCCAGCAAAAACGAACCAACCATATGCTACCTTCTCTTTCTCGCCCGCCTTCTGAACAGGGCCCTTACTTCGTCTATGTACGGACGGTCCGTGGAAAGCGACATGGTGTCCATGCCAGTCTTCCTGAAGAACTTTTCGAGCGCCTCGCGTTCGTCGGCGGCGCGCCGGGCGAAAGCGGCGCGGACTTTCGGGCTCGACGTGTCGACAAGCACGAGCTCGCCGGTCTCTGGATCCTCCAGCTCGACGAGCCCGGCATCCGGGAGCGCCGATTCTGCAGGGTCCGAAACCGTCACGCCGATCATGTCGTGGTGACTCGCGGCGGCGCGCAGCATCCGCTCGAAAGACTCCGGCCCGGCCGCGCCGCGTCCGGATGTCATGAAGTCGCTTACAAGAAAGACGACGGCGCGCCGCTTTTGCACGCCCGACAGGAACTTGAGCGCCGCGGCGATATCGGTGCCGCCTTCGGCGTCCTCGCTCGCGGCAAGCACTTCGCGCGCGAGGCGCATGACCGGATCGCGGCCTTTGCGCGGCGGGATGTATTTGACTATCCTGTCCGAGAACAAAACCAGCCCGACCTTGTCCTGGTTGCGTATCGCGGTGAGCGCGAGAAGCGCCGTTACCTCCGCCGCGAGATCGGCCTTCGTGCGTCCGCAGCTACCGTAGCTCTGCGACCCCGAGACGTCCACGAGGAAGAGGATCGTCAGCTCGCGCTCCTCGCTGAAGCGCTTGATGTACGGCACGCCCGTCCGGGCAGTGACATTCCAGTCGATGGTTCGCACGTCGTCGCCGACCTCGTATGGCCGCACTTCGTCGAATTCCACGCCCTGGCCCTTGAAGGTCGAGTGGTAGTTGCCGCTCAGCTCGTCGTCTATGAGCCGGTTGGTGAGGATGCGTATCTTCCCCACCTTTTCCATGAGCTGTCTGACGTCTATTGCCATTTCAGGGCACCGGGACTTCGTCCAGAATCTTGTCTATGACCATGTCGCTCGTCACGTTCTCGGCCTCCGCCTCGTACGTGAGCAGGATGCGGTGCCGCAGCACGTCGTGCACGACTTCCTTTACATCCTGGGGCGTGGCGTACGGCCGACCCCTCAAAAGCGCGTTGCCTCTCGCGGCGAGGTTGAGCGCCAGAGTCGCGCGCGGACTCGCGCCGTTCTGTATGTGGGCGTTCTTCTCGCGCGTCTTGAAAACGATTGCGAGTATGTAGTCGCCGACCTTCTCGTCGCAGTACACTTCCTTGAGCGCTTCCCTAAGGCTCTCGATCTGGTCGGGCGTCGCGACGGTGCGCGCCTCCGGGCGCTCGGCGGCCTCCGCAAAGCGCTGCATGATGCGGCGCTCGTCGGCCATGGTGGGCGGTTCGACGAGGCACTTGAACATGAAGCGGTCGACCTGCGCCTCGGGCAGCGGGTAGGTCCCTTCCTGTTCTATCGGGTTCTGAGTAGCCAGCACGAGGAACGGACGCGGCAGGCGGTACGTCTCGTCGCCTATGGTGACCTGGCGCTCTTGCATGGACTCCAAAAGGGCGGACTGCACTTTCGCAGGCGCGCGGTTGATTTCGTCCGCGAGCAGCAGATTCGTGAAGACCGGGCCTTTCTTAGGCGTGAACTCTCCGGTCTTCGGCGAATAGACGAGCGTGCCCACCACGTCTGCCGGCAGAAGATCGGGCGTGAACGATATGCGTTTGAAGTCGAGGCCGAGAGCCTTCGCGAGGGTGTTGCAAGATAGCGTCTTCGCCAGACCCGGCACGCCTTCCAGCAGTATGTGCCCGTCGGTGACGAGCGCGAGCAGAAGCCTGTCCACCAGCTTCTCCTGTCCGACTATGACGCGGCCGACTTCGTCGCGTATGTTCGCGACCAGCTCTTTCTGGGCGGCTATTCGCGATTGCGCTTCCTTCATGTCCATTTTGTCTGTTCTCCTTTCATTGTCTCCAGTATCATCTGTCTGGCGTTTTGCCAGTCCGAAAGTTTTATCGCCCGTGCCGTCAGCGAGAGGGCGATGCGGCGGGCGTCGGTCTCCGGGTCTCCGACGGCGGGCATGGCGCCGAGTTCGCGTTCGATGTACGCGCTCCACAAAAAGCGCGCCATCTCGGCGAAGACGCCCTCCTTGCCGAGTCCGCTGGCCTCGGCGTTGCCTTGTTTCGAAATCGCCTTGTCGAGCCATTCGCGTTCTTCTTGAGGCAGGGAATCGGCGAACGGCCCTATGAGATCTTCGCCTTTCGCGACCTCGTCGCACCACACCTCGACGAATCTGCGCGTGAGATCGTGGGCGAAAACCTGCCGCGGCAGAAGCGAGCCGATGCTCGCGGCAAGGTCGCTGTCGTATTCGTTGCCTGTAAGAAACGCCATGAATGCGATTTCCTTTTCGGGCGGCGGCAGCGCGAGCGGACGCGGCCCGCGATCGCCGGCGTCGTCGTTCTCCGGCGCTACGGCAGGCTCGTACCAGTCCTCGTCCTGCCGTGGTTCCTGCGCCGGCTTCGGCGGCGGCGCCTCGCGCCGCAGCGTGTCGAGTTCTTCTGCGAGCGCCGCCGACGGTAGGCCCAGCAGCTTTGCCGCCTCGTCGACAAGGGCCGCGCGCACTACGGCCGACGGACAGGCCGCAATCGTCAACAGCACTTCTTTCGACACCCTTCTGACCGCGTCGATCGACCCCGGGTTGGCCTCCTTGGCGCGCTCCGAGCGGCATTGAAACGCCACTATCGATTCCGAGGCGTCTATTATCGCCTGCAGATCCGCCGCGGGATGCGCGCACAGGAACGAGTCCGGGTCGTCGCCGCCGGGCAGGCTCGCGACTCTAACCGGCATGCCCATGGCGAGCAGAATGCGCCCTGTCTTCACAGAGGCTTTGTGCCCGGCCGCGTCGTCGTCGTACATCAGCACCGCCGCGTCGGCGACGCGCTTTATCATGCGCGCATGTTCTTCAGTGAATGCAGTGCCGAGCGAAGCGACAGCCGTCGGGAAGCCGCACGTGTGCAGCCTTATGGTGTCTATCTGGCCCTCGCAGCATATCGCCTCGCGGTGGGCCGACCGCGCTATCGCGCCAGCCGCTTTGTCGAAACCGAAAAGAACGTTCGACTTTTTGAATATTGCCGTCTCGGGCGAATTGACGTACTTGCCGGACCTCTTGTTCTCGACGAGCTGCCGGCCCGAGAACGCGACGACGCGCCCCTGTTTGTCTTTCACCGAGAACATGAGGCGGCCGCCGAAGCGGTGGTAGCCGCTGTCGCCTTTGTTCTTCGGCGCGATTACGAGTCCCGCGGCCTCCATTTCATCGAGCGTGTAGCCGTACTTCTCCGCCCATGTCTTCATGCCCGACATGCCGGACGGCGCGTAGCCGATCAGATAGTCTTCCTGCGTTTTCGCGTCGAGTCTGCGCTTGTCCAGATACTCGCGGGCGGGCGCGGCTTCGCGCATCTTCCCGAGACAGCGGTGGTAGAACTGGGCGACTTCCGCCATGAGCGCGTACAGGCGCCTGCGGCGAGCGGCCTCGGGGTCGGCGCGCTCGGCTATCTCGATGCCGCATTGCGCGGCGAGCTTCTTGACGGCTTCCACGAACGAGAGACCGTCCTGCTTCATGACGAACTTTATCGCGTCGCCCGATTCGCCGCATCCGAAACAGTGGTAAAACCCCTTGGCCACGTTGATGTTGAAGCTCGGCGTCTTCTCGTTGTGGAACGGGCAGCACGCGACGAGCGACGAGCCGGCGTGCTTCACGGCGACACCGTACGATGAAATCAAGTCCCCGAGATCTATCCGGGACTTGATGTCGTCTACCACCGCTTCTGTTATGCCTTGAGCCATCGACCTGTATTATACCACAAATGCGGACGAAAGGCGATATGGCTTCATCTGCCGCGGTTGCCGGCCGCCGTCCGGCGGCGCGTCAGCCCTGACGGCGCAGGCGGTAGCCTGTGCCGTACACCGACTCAATGAGACTACCGTCTTCGCCGAGCTTCTGCCTGAGACGCGCGACCCTGGTGTCTATCGTTCGTGTGGTGCCGTTGTACGACAAGCCCCACAGGCCGTTCAACAGGCTGTCGCGCGAAACGGTCTCGCCACGGTGCGCCGCGAGGAATTTCAGTATGCCGAGTTCGAGCGCCGTGAGTTCCGTTTCACTCCCGCCGCCGGACACGAGAACCGAACGCTGCACGTCGACCGAAGACGAGCCGACCCTGAACGTCTGCACCGTCTGCTGCGCCGCCGCGCCGACGGCCGCGCGGCGGAGAAGCGCCGCGACGCGGGCTCTGAGTTCCGCCAGGCCAAATGGCTTGGCGAGATAGTCGTCGGCACCGAGCCCCAGCCCCGCCACTTTGTCGGCCTCGGCCGCTTTCGCGGTTAGCATCATGATTGGAACGGCCTTGTCCTTTTTGCGGATTTCCGTAAGGACGTCCCAACCGGAAATCTTCGGCATCATTACATCGAGTATGACGAGATCGGGCCGCTTTTCTTCATATGCCTTTAGCGCGGCGGCGCCGTCCGCGGCCGGCCGTACGCGGCAGGTTCCGTTTTCGAGAGCGACGGCCACCCATTCGCGGATGTTCGCGTCGTCCTCGGCGAAAAGCACGTCCGTCACGCCCCCCGCCTTTCTGCGGCGGGCAGGACAAGCGTGAAGACGAGGCCGCCGCCTTTGCGCGCCTCGACATCCAGCGAGCCTTTCATGCCTTTCGCGAGCTGTCTGGCGATCGCGAGTCCCAGCCCGGAGCCGCCCGTCTCGGCCGTCGTCGCGTCGTCGCCGCGCCAGAATCTGTCGAAAACGCGGCGCATCGCCTCCGGCGCGAGACCGGGGCCGCGATCGGCGACGGACACTCTGGCGGAGCCGCCGCAGGTCTCGGCCGACACTTCCACCGCGCCGCCGCGCGAAGCGTACTTCGCGGCGTTGTCCAGCAGTATTACGATTATCTGTTTGACGGCGTCCGCGTCCGCAATCGCCGGCGCTTCGCCTTCAGGCAGAGCCAGCGCGCCCGGCGCGAATCGCTCCGAAAGCGGGCCTGCCGCCTCGCGCGCAAGCGCCGCGACATCGCACGGCGCGAGCGAGAACGGCCGCCTGTTCTTCTCGAGACGGCTGAAATCGAGCGCGCCCAGCACGAGGCCTTTCAGCCGCTCCGCTTCGGACGCTATCGACCTCAGCGCCTTCTTGCGCCGCTCCGGATCCAGTCCGTCGTCCTGCGCGAGTTCCGCGCAAAGGCATATCGTCGTAAGCGGAGTCTTGAACTCGTGGGAGATATTCGAGAGAAAGTCAGTCTTTTTCAGCGCGTCCTCGCGCGCCTTGCCCGCGGATCTCGCCAGGAGCCAACCACCCGCCACGAGCGACAGGAACAGGAGGCCCACGACGCACCCGCCAATCCACATCACGCGCTCGGCCGTGGCGTCAACCTCCGCCGAGAAGACGCCCTTGAAACGCGGCGGCTTTTCGTCGCGCGGGCGGCGGCGGGTCATTTCGCGACGGCGCTGCTCGCCCGGTTTCTGCCGGCGGACGCCCGGGCGCTCCGGCGCGGGGTTCTGCATATGCCCGGCCATGGCCGCCTGCCGTTCGGCGGCGATTGCTTTGAACGCGGCCCGCTGGCGCTCTATCTGCACAAGGCGAATCCCCGCGCCTGCCAAAAGCAGTGCGGGGATTCCTACAGCGAGCAAAAACAGCTTTATGTCGCGCTGCATGCCGCCTGGCCTTTATTCGGCAGGAGCCGGTTCCGGCGCCTCGGCGGGCCTGTTTCCGCGCGGACCCCTCTGGCCGGGGCCGCGGCGTCCGCCCATGCCCGGACCGCGCTGTCCCATGCCCGGACCGCGCTGTCCGCCGCGCTGTCCCATTCCCATGCCGATGGGACGGTCGTTGACGAACAGGACTATCGTGGTCGGGGCCTTGTCGTCGCCCGTCTTCGCGGCCTGCGCCGCCACAGCGGCGTCGATCTTCTCGGCGACCTGCTTCTTGAAAGCCTCGACCTGTTCAGGCGTCGTGTTAGCGTCAAGCTTGAGCATTGTCGGTGCCGGACGGTTGGCGCGGTTGGGTCGCTCGCGGCGTTCCATGTGCTTCGGCGGCTGTGCGGGAGCCTCGGCCGAGGCTTCGGGTTCTGCGAACGATGCGAGCGCGAGTACCGCGCCGCAGATAGCGATCAGTGACTTCTTCATTTGCTTTGTTCCTTTCTTGTTTTGTTTTCGTCTCCGCTCCTTTGTGGAGGGAACGGTGCATATTAAACCATATTTCAGCGCGGCAATTGTCACCCGATTGTCACGGCCCGCATTTTTTCTTTCGTCGTCGCCATCATTTGGGTGGTGCGCACCGCGCAGCAGCCGAAAAGGATTATCTGCCAGCTCATGTACTGCCACGCGAGCATTATCGGCAGGAACGCCAGCGAGCCATACAGCGCCGAGGTCTTGGCGATTCCTATCTGGGCTATGGCGCAAAGCTTCAGCCAGCCGCCAAAAGCGAACGCGGTCACGAGTCCGCACCACCACGCGTACCTCCAGCGGACGCGGCAGTTTGGCACGACCTTGTAGAGAAAAGCGAATGTGAGAGCCGATAGCGCCAGCGTTATCGCAACGCGCGACGGCCACGAATCGAGAAGCCATATTACGCCGTCCGAAAACCACTTCGTCACCCACAGCGACCCGAAGACTGCGCTTGTGACGTCCTTGGCGACCTTGAGAAGAGTAACCGACAGCGCCAGGCCGCTCAGCATCGGCAGCACGGCCACGACCAGCGCGTCCAAAAGAAGCCGCCGCCACAGCGGACGCGACTTCGTGACGCTCCATATCTCGTTGAAGCTTACCTCGACCATGCCGATCGATCCGAGCACAGTCCATACCAGCATTGCGAAACCTATCCAGCCGAGTTTGTCGATGTCGATTTTGTCGACGCTCTGGAGAATCTGGTTTTCAATTCCGCGGGCCTGCTCCGCCAGGGCCGCGGCGTGGCGGCGCTTCTCCTCCCTCGCCGATTCGTCGGCAAGCGTCGCGACGGCCGCTATCGGATCGTCCTGCCCTTTTTCGAGCTGGACCACGACCGCGTCGAACTGCTCCTGCATCTTTCGCATGGCGAAGTCTTTGGCACCCAGCGACTTCGCGCCGAGAAGGAGTATGCACAAAACCGGCACCATCGCCAGCATGCAGTAGTACGTAAGCCCCGCGGCGTGCATCGGACAGTGGTTGCCCGTAAACACTCTGACCGCAATCTTGGCCCAATCGAACGCAATCCTGACAGCTCTCATCTCAGCCGACTTCCCTTCTTTTTGTCATGCGCCGGCCGGCCCGATCAGAAAGCCCGAGAGCCATCCGAACATGGTGCCAACGGCGTAGACGGTGAAAAGTATCGAGAGATTTTCCCGGAAGTTCCTGTTCGTCCTGAAGAGGACGAGAAGCCCGACCCCGCATCCGGTGAACGAGCTGGCCATCAAAGCTCCGGCGCTCATCGCGTGCCCGGCGTACAGTTTCGCCGCCGCCGCGGACACCGCGCAATTCGGCACGAGTCCGAGAGCGCCCGCGACCATCTCGCCGAGAACCGGCCTGTTCAGCCACAGACGGTTGAGCGCGTCTTCGCCGAAATAGTGCATCGTCAACTCGACCGCGCCGGATATGACGACGATGAATGCGAATATCTCCAGAGTGTGTATGAGCGCGGGAATGACAATCCCCTTGTGCCCCCTGCATCCGCAATGGCTGTGGGCGCACAGCTCGCCGACGGAAACCTTGCGCCGGAAGTGCCGCGCGAACACCAAAACGCCGTTCGCCGTAAAGCCGGCCGCCACCGCGGCGATCGCCTTGACCACGACTATTTTCACCATGAGCAAAACCGGCACGCGCGAGGATATGAGGACGGGCAGCATTTCGTCGGATGTCGATAGAAACACCGCGAGAACCGTGCCGGCCGATATTACACCGCCGGCGTAGAACGAAGCCGCCGCCGCCGAAACCCCGCATTGCGGTATCGCCCCCGCGAGGCCGCCGACAAGAGGGCCTACAGAGCGGGAGCGCTCGAGAAACCTCTCGAGCGCACCCCCAGCGCGCGCTTCGACCGCCTCCAGGACCAGGTAGGTCGCGAAGAGAAACGGCAGAAGCAGCAGCGTCTCCTGGATGAACTCAATCACGCCGGGGCGATTGCTTCATTCGGGCAGTTGCCGGCGCATGCGCCGCAATCAACGCACTTGTCGGGGTCGATCGTGTAGGCGGGCGACCCCTCCGAAATCGCTTCCGCAGGGCATGCATCCTTGCAGCACCCGCATGCGACGCACTTCTCGGCATCAATCTTGTGAGCCATTTTTCTTATCCTCCTTGGTTGGTTGGTTAACATGCATATTATATCACATTCCCGGCCGCGCGACAAGCGACCGGCGGTCTGGACATCCCCCATTTTTTCTGACCATAAAAAGACGACACCCTTGTAAATAA
>CAMOXA010000004.1 GCA_946628745.1 uncultured Verrucomicrobiota bacterium
TCGTCGGGCCCGCGGCGCCGACCCGCCAGTTACCCTCGCCGCCCACCACCACCGGGCCGCAATGGTACAGCGCCCCGCCGCGGAAGTCGACGTCGATCCTGTTGCCGTCCGCGAACCATTTGTGAAACTTGTCACGCCCGGTGTGTATCAGCCCCGTTATGCTCACCGCGTCGCCGGCCCTGAGCTCGCGCACGCGTTTTTCGTCGACGGGCAGATGTATTTCTTTCATTGCGCTTCCTTCCCGTTCTTCATTCGAACACCGCGGTTCTTCTTCGCGCCGCCCAGCACATGTAGGCGACAGTCACGAAAAAGCTCGCCGGCACACGCGGCCTCGCCGCTATTTTCACACCCAAGAGCGTCGTTCTGCCGCCAAGCCCCATCGGTCCTATCCCGAGCGAGTTGGCCTCTTTGAGAAGAGTCTTTTCAAGTTTCGCGAGGCGCGGGTCGGGCGAGGCATCGTCCAGCGGACGAAGGAGCTGCTCCTTGGCGGTTTCCCATCCGGCGGCGCGGTCGCCGCCTATGCAAACGCCCAGAATCCCCGGAGCGCATCCATATCCCAGAGCCTTCGTCACGGCATCCAGCACGCAACGCCTGACGCCGGCGAGATCGCGCCCGGCGCAGAGCCCGGCGTCCGGCAGCGAATACTGGCGGGACATGTTCTCGGATCCGCCCCCCTTCATGATCAGCGTCACTTCCGGCGGACGCGTCGCGTCCGCCGGGGCCCGGTAGTGCACGACCGGCGCGCCTTCGGCGCAATTGTCGTCATGCGAGCGGCCGTCGACGGAATCTATGCAGTTCTTTCTCAGCATCCCCCGCGCGGTAGCGAGCGCGACCGCCTTCTTGAGCACTTCCGGCGAGACGCGCCGCCTCAGCCTCTCGTCGACGAAGAACGTCAGAGTGCCCGTGTCCTGGCAGACGGGCGAGGACTGCCGTCTGGCGAGCGCGCAGTTCTCGAGTATTGTCGACAGCACGACCGCGGCGCCGCCGCCGCGCTCTTCGCGCCTCAAAGCCGAGCGGAGCGCGCGCTCGACGTCGTCCGGCACCGACGAACTCGTTTCGCGTATCAGATCCGCGATTCTTTCAGCGACAGTCATCTCTACATCATTCCTTTCGTGTCGTGGTGCACCCACGCCTTTCGCATGAACTTCACCGCGCGCGAAAATATCTGGTCGACATTCGCCGCGGACGATATGTCCAGCATGTCCCTTACCTCCTCGCTGGACAGGAAAAAGCGCGTCTTCAGCAGCATCACGTACGCCCGCTCCGGGTCGGTGTTCCACAGGTCTCTGAAGCACAGATGGGTCATGTTCCACGCCTCGTTGAGAGGTATCTTGCGGTCGTGAAACGGCACTTCCATCACTGTGTCGCCGTCCTCGGCGTCGGGATGGGCGCCTTCAATGGACACTTCGCCGTGCTTGTTCGGATCGGCGTTCAGTATGAACCCGCGCACGTACCGCCTGAGCCAGCCCTGCAGGCTGCCGCCGTCGTCGCGGTAGAGATCGATCTTTCGCCTTGCGAGCATTTCCTCGTAAAGCATGCCCATCAAGTCGCCATCCGTTATCGAATAGCGCTTCATGAGCTCGGCGTTTTTGACGGTCTTCGTCTCCGGGACGATCACCTTCTCCCACACGAGCTTCCAGCCCGCGTCGCCGCCTTCTTTAACAAGCTCGTACCATTCGTGGTCTGTCATGGCGTGCAACCTCCCCCCGGTCATGCGAACGTGAGCGCGCCTGGCACGGGTTCCATGCCGGGGCGCTTCAGCCATATGGCCGTCTCGTGTTTGCCGCGAATGAAATCGGCGTACGACATCTCGCCGGCCCCTTTTTTGATGCGGATGCGGCAGCCGGCAAGTTCAAAGACGCCGTCTTCGACCGGCGAACCTTCGCCGTCTTCGGCCGCGACCGGCAGCATGCCGTCCGGGCCGAGGCCCCCGGCGAACGTGACGTTCACCGCCCAGCGCATCTTGCTGTCCTTGAGCTGGTGCGAGACGAACGTCAGCGTGATTGTCTTGCCTTCTGGCGTCTTCATATCGTGTAGTGCCTCAGTTCCCTGCCGTCGAAGTAGCCGAACGAACATGACGAGCCGCCCTTCGGCAGCGACACCGAACCTGGATTGAAAATCTTGAGCCCGCATTCGAGCGTCTTTAGTTCCGGCACGTGCGTATGTCCGTGCGCGAGAACCGTGCCGATGCCGAGCGGCGGCAGTCTCAGCTCGTTCCACAAATGGCCGTGCGTCAGAAAGAATGTTTCGCCCCCGGCGTCGAGAACCGCGTAGTCGCCCATTATGGGGAACTTGAGCAGCATCTGGTCGACTTCGGCGTCGCAGTTGCCCCGCACGGCGATTATCCTGTCCGCGAGCGCGTTCAGCACGGCGACGACTCTTTCAGGGTCGTAAAAGCCCGGCACGCCGTTTCGCGGGCCGTGGTACAGAATGTCGCCAAGTATGGCGATCCTGTCGAAGCCGAGGCTCTCGCCGGCCTTCAGCGCGGCCTCGAGAGTGGAGGATACTCCGTGAATATCGCTTATAAAGAGAACTCTCATGGCGCATATTATACCAAATTCGCTCCGCGCGCGCACTACCCAATCGCGGCGGACTGTCCGCCGTCGACCGGCACTATGCAGCCCGTGGTGAAATCCGCGCCGAGCAGGTAGGCGACGGCGTCCGCCACCGCCTCAGGCGACGGTCGGCCAAGCGGACACGCCCCGGCCTTTTCGCGCACTGTCTCCGGCACCATGACCGGGCCAGGCGCGACGGCATTCACCCTTATGCGGCCGGAAAACCTGCGAGCCGCTTTCACTGTCTCTTCGAGCAGTCTCGCTTTCGACGATTCATAGGCGGTCTCGGGATTGAACCCCGGCCGCAGGACGCGGCAGTCGAGAATGTTGACGACAGATCTGCCGCCGCCCGCTTCTGCCATCAGTTCCGTGAGGCGCACTGCGGACGCCAGGTTCACGCGCTCTGTCTCCGCCGCGCCTCCGTCGAAAAGCGCCGCATTGTTCACTATCGCGTCCGGCGGCGTACCGCCGAGAATCGCGAGCGCCGAGGCGAACAGCGTGTCGGCGCCGTCAGCTGCCGAAAGATCGGCGACGATATCCGCGCCGGCGTCGCCGCGGTGCGAGCTGCGCATCACACGCCAGCCGCGGTTCTCGAGCGCGGACGAAATGGCCGCGCCGAGCCGCTTCGTCCCTCCAGTCACGAGCACGCTTCTGCGCCGCGCCTCGCCTGCGTTTTCTCCTGACGTGTTTGAAGAATGTTTCATGCTTTGTCCGGACCGCTGCCGCTCCCGTTCAGACCTTGACTTCGAGCCGCAGGGTCATCCAGCGCCCCTCGTGTTCGAACTTGAGGCCTATCGACGCCCTTTTCGCGCGCTCTCTCATTCCCGTCAGTCCGAAGTGCCCCGACTCCGGACCGAGCGCGTGCATCGGGTCGAACGGTTCGCCGTCGTTGGCGACCGTGATCGTGAAGCCCCCGGGTGCCGGGTCGCTCGTCACGACTATCGTGCGGCATTTGCCGTGCTTGACCGCGTTTGTTATCGCCTCGCCGATTATGAACACGACCTCGGACAGGACCGACTCCGCCAGATGCTCCGGCAGTCCCCTGAAGCGCGTGCGCATTTTGACGACTCCGGAGCGCGCGAACTTGCGCGCGAGATCTCCGAACACTTTCTCGGGCGGCTGAGTGAAGAGCGTGTCGCTTCGCATGTTGAAAATCCGCGCGCGCATCTCGTCCTTCGCGTGTGCGAGAAGCCCGTTCGCCTCCGTTACAGCCTGCACGACCTTGCCCGGAACATTCGGCGTGAAAGAGACTGCGGCGTTCAGGACCATCCGCGCGCTGGCGAGCTGCTGTTCGAGAGTGTCGTGAAGGTCCGCCGCCATCCTCTTGCGCTCCGCCGACAGCATCGCGAGGGCTCGCTCCTGCGAACGGGAGCGCACCAGCACTCCGCCGGCCGCGACAAGAGCCGCCAAAAGCGCCGCGACGACGCCGATCATCACCCCGCGCCCGATGCGCGATATGCAGTGTGCGCGCCATGCCGCGTCGCGATCGACCGACACGTCCGAGGCGGACGCCACTCGCATCGTCCACCCTCCTATCGCCGGCAGCTGCCCTGTAAGCTTTTCCAGATCCTCCTCAAGTTCGAGAACTCCCGTAACGGTGATGCAGGGCCCCCACGCCACATCGTCCGGCGAGAGTTCCTCCATCGTCTCGTCCATCGCGACATCAACCGTCACGCCCTGGCAGTCGATTACAAGATCGGCCCCGCCATTGCGCTCGACGAACGAAAGAAGCCTGCCGGAGCACACCGCGAGCCTGCCGTCGTAGTTGAGAAAACTGCCGGATTTGTCGTAAGGGTAGCCGTCCAGCTCCGTCCATCCGACGCGCGCGGGCTCCGGCAGTTCGCCGCGACCCGTTCGCCTTACGGTGGCGCCTTCGAGCCTGCCGAGGCCGTGGCGTCGAGATGCGAAGCCTACCGCCTCGACCTCGTCGCCGGGTTCGACGTCTGTGCATGACGCGTTGACCTTGAGAGTCGCGCCGCCTCCGGCGAGCCATATGAACCGCCCCCGCTGGACGTATGTCACGACACCCTTGACATGCCGACGGTGCAGGTCGACGCCCTCCGGCGAATACGGCAGTATCGCGTCAAGCGCGGTGAAAGGCTTGGCGAAAGGGTCGCCTGCGGTAGCGACCGTACGCACATCTTCGGCCGAGTTCGCGCGCAGCAGCACGCCGATGAATTCGCTGCGGATGTTGAAAACGCTCATGGCGACGCCGTCGATCCTGAGCTCCGCGTCCAGCAGCGACGCCCAGTCGGCCGCGCCGGACGGCACTTCGGCGTCGAACGTCCCGTCGGCTGTCGCCAGCGAAAGTCTCGTATAACCTTTGGTGGAGGACGGCGCGACAGCCGTGAGCACCCCTGTCAGCGCGACGCGCGCGTTGTCCCTTACGCCCCAGTCCAGATCCCGTAGCCGCGCGTCCGGAGCCGGCGGCAGAGTCCCGTGCGAGAGGAATTCGATTTCACAAGACATGAGCCCCGGCGCGAAAGAAAGTTCTGCCGTCTCTCCTCTTACAGCGATTCTGTCGCCCGGCGAAAACGCCGCCTCGACGGTGGACGACCCCGCGAACCACACGGGTGCGCCGTGCGGCTCTGTCGCGACCACGCCGGAACCGGCGCTGTCGCGGGCGACATACGTCACCTGGCCGGTGACGCAGCAAATCGCCGCGAAAATGGCCGGGACAGTCACGCGATTATACCCCTGTGTATGCCTTCGGCCACAGCCTCGGCGCGGTCGCTCACGTTCATGTTGGCGAGGATGCTCTTCACATGCGTCTTGACGGTGTGAAGGCTGAGGTGCACGAGGTCGGCAATCTCTTCGTTCGTGTACCCTTTGGCGATGTATTTGAGAATCTGGCACTCCCTTGAGGTGAGCCCGCGCTCTCCGGCGCGCGCCTCGTAGACACGCTTGAGTTCGTCCGGCATGTACGTCCCGCCGGCGTACACGGTCTGTATGGCGTCCATCAACCGGTTCGGGTCGCTCTCCTTGAGCAGATACCCTTTCGCGCCTGTCTCTATCGCCCGGTACACATCTTCCTCCGCGTCCGATGTCGAAAGCATCAACACCTTCGCCTCAGGATTGTCCGCGAGTATCTCGCCGAGTGCGGCGATTCCGTCCACCCCCGGCATCCGGACGTCGAGAAGCGTGACGTCCGCGCCGCATCCGCGCACGAACGCGGCCGCGCCTTCGCCGCCGGACGCCTCGCCGACACATTCCACGTTGTCCACGAACGAGATCATGTACTTGAGGCCCATCCGTACGACGCTATGGTCGTCTATGATGCAGACTTTCACTGCCGGTTTTGCCGCGCTCTTCACCTGCGATCCCCTTTCTCCGCCGGCTCTGCGAAAGAGACGCCCGCGCGGCGACCGTCGTACGTGAACGCCTTCTCGCCCGCGCCTATCACCCGGACCGTTATCTCCTGCCGCGCGGGCATTCCCGGCGCGGCGCCGCGGCGGTCGTGCGCCACGAACTCCTTCGTTCCGTCGCGCCACTCCAGCCGCACCGTGTCGAACGCGCCCTTCTCGTACCGGTAGCCGTCGCCTTCGTCGTCGTAAAGCTCGAACTCCGCGTCCGCGCCGGGCGCGACCGTCACAGTAAGCGGCAAGCCTCGCTGCGCGTCGGCATACTGCACGACGGGTCCGCGCACTACAATGCTGCCGCCGCGCTGAAAGACCGGTATCGAGTCGAGCGGAGCGGCCGCGTCGACCGTAGTGCCGGCCTCGTATCGCGCGCCGGTGCGTATGTCATACCACGAGCCGGGCCTCCCGCCCGCCTCGAAGAGCGGCAGATACACCTCGCGCGACGCGACCTTTGGCGCCGTCACGGGCGCTACCAGCAGCGCCGGACCGAACATAAACTCGTCGCCGGTGTTTCTCGCTCGCTTATCACCGGGGAAGTCGAACGCCAGAAGCCTGGTCATCGTGTATCCTTCGCGAGTCACGCGCGCAGCGAGCGAATAGATGTACGGCAGCAGTTCGTACCGCGCGCGTATCGTCTTCTCGAGCGCGTCAAACCACGGCGTACCCCTCTCGCCGAACTGCCATATCTCGCGCGGAGTGTGCGTGCCGTGACTGCGCATCAGCGGCAGATACGCCGCCCACTCCATCATGCGCACGTAGTACTCGCGGTAGCCCTCGTTCTTCACGCCGCCGGGAAACTTGCCGTGCATGAACCAAAGACCGTCATTGCCGTACACGAAGAAGGCGCCCACGTCGACCGACCAGTAAGGACAGCCCGCCGCCATGAAGCCGAGACCGGACGGAATCTGCCGGCGGAACGAGTCCCAGTCCGCGCTCGTGTCGCCGTTCCACGTGACCGTGGCGTAGCGCTGCTGTCCGGCGAAGCTCGAACGGGTCAGATTCACCACACGCTTTGCGTCCGTCGCCGCGCGCTGGTGCTCGTATATTCCGCGGGCGTGGTACAGCGAGAAAAGCACGGCGCGTTCCGCGCCCAGCGTCGCCGAGAGGCCTTCATTGCTTAACAGCCAGCGTTCTTTCGCGCTGAACGGTCCGTATCCATCCGGCATGTGCTTCCAGTCGGAATCGATCGGCTCGGAGCTGTCGCACCACCATGCGTCGAATCCATTCGAGAAGAACTCCTCGTCGGCGTACTTCCAGTACAGGTCGCGGCCCTCGGGCGAAAACGCGTTGTAGATGTTGTTCGGCAGCATAAGACCCCGCTCTCTGAAGTCACGCTCTTCCGGGCAGTTTTGCGGATTCGGCCATATGCTGACCATGAGACGCGCGTTCATATCGTGTACACCCTTCGCGAGCGCCGCCGGGTCGGGGTAGTGCTTGCGGTCCATCTTCATGTACCCCCACCCTTGCGGCCAGTAGTTCCAGTCCTGGACGATGAGGTCGATCGGCACGCCGAGTTCGCGATATCGCTTCAGGGTGTTCAGTATTTCCTCGCTGCTGTGATAGCGCTCCTTCGACTGGACGTACCCGAAGAAGTATCTCGGCATCATCGGCGACTCGCCCGTGAGCGTCCGGTAGCGCGCTATCGCCTCGTCCATGTTTTCGCCTCGCATGAAGTAGTAGTCCAGCTCCTTCGCGGCCTCTATCTCGAAAAGCCCTTCGCCGTCTTTGTCCGAAAAGCGCATCGCCGAACCTGCATCGAAGAGAAGCGCGTACCCTTCCGTCGACACGAGCAGCGGCACCATAGCCTCCATATTGTGCTGGGTGAGAAAGACCTCCTTGCCGCGCAGATCCAGCCAGCCGTCGATGCGCGAGCCAAGCCCGTACAGAGACTCGCCGTCGCGCCAGTCGAAACGCACGCGGTAGCGCCCCGACGCCGCGCCGCTCTCGCGTCCGATTTCGTCGCGGACCGTCACGTCGCCGTTTTCGGTGTGCACGACGCGCGCCGACTTTTCATCGTACACGATGCGCTCGGTCGCCACGGCTTCGCCTTCGTGCGGCGACGCGGCGCGCTCCGAGAGTATCGTGCCGCCGCTCTTCGCGTCCCGGTACGAGACGCGCCCCGTGCGGCGGTCGATCGTCACGACGAGTCCCCCGCCCGTCATGCGTATTTCGCCTTCGCGCTCTTCGGTCTCGACCTTGAAAGCGAGCGGCTTTTGCGGAACGGTCACTCCGGTCGCGTTGTCCGCGAGCTTCGTCCCGAGCGCGTACTGCACGCGAACGACGCCCTCCGCGACGAAATCGCAAGCGAGCCTTCCCCCGGGAACGTCTATCTCCAGCCCGTGCGCCGCGCCGGCGGCGAACCCCGCGAGAGTCATAACGGCGATGATTGTCTTTTTGCCCATTTGTCTTAACCCTTTCTAAACCAGAATTGTGTGCCGGATGTCATGGCGCGGACGTGAGGCGCTCCGGCTTGCAGACGCTCCTGAACTGCTTGTCCGTAAGCGTCCACGTTCCTCCCGCCGCGCGCGCCTTTTCGAGCATCGCGCGCTCTTCGCCGGCGCCGACCGGTCTCTGGCGCCCCCAGTCGCCGAGAGTGTCCGGCCCTCTGCTCGCCGCGTGCCAATCCTTGCCGCGCGCCTTCCAGAACAGATGCCACGTACCGTCCTCGGCGTGGTAGAGGAGCGGTTCTTTCGCATTATCCTCCGGCCCGTCGCCGACGCCCGCCTTGGCGAGGCCGCGCACCCGCCTTGTCGCGTGCTTCCATTCGCCGCGGTTGCGGCGGACCATAATCCCGAGGCCGCCGTTTTCACCGGCTGTTTCGCACGCCTTCGCTTCTATGTCGTCGAACTCGAGTCGCGGGATGGACCCGTCTGGATTGTACTTGAACTCTTTGAAGCAGGCGCTGCGGCAGAATCCGCCGCCGCCGGGCGCCATCCCGTTGTGGTAGAACAGATAGTTCCTGCCCTTGAACTCCACGCTGCCGCCGTGTATTGTGAAGCTGCGCTCCGGCGGGGACAGTATCTCGCCGCCGTATGTCCACGGGCCGTGTATCGATTTCGCTGTCGAGTACGCCCAGCG
Source organism: uncultured Verrucomicrobiota bacterium (assembly GCA_946628745.1). Classification (GTDB taxonomy): domain Bacteria; phylum Verrucomicrobiota; class Kiritimatiellia; order RFP12; family UBA1067; genus UBA1067. The sequence continues at coordinate 8,993 of CAMOXA010000004.1, forward strand.
CTCGGGTATCCCGCCCGCGGCGTATTCGAGGTAGTACGTGTTCCCCCGCTTGTAGACCCACGGCGCCTCTTCGAAGTTCGTGCGGGGGGTACCGTCCTTTCGCTTGAGCGTGGGGCCGAACGCCTTCTCGTCCATAAGACCCGGGACGGGTTCAATCTCGCTTTTGAGCGAGACCATGTCTTTGCCGAGTTCCGCGTACCAGCACGCCGGCGTTCCGCCGCAGTTGCCCCAGAAGAGCCACGCCGAGCCGTCGCCGTCCACGAACACCGTCGGGTCGATCCACGCCTGCCCCGGTCCCGCGAGCGGCTTGCCGATCGGGTCCCTCCACGGGCCGAGCGGACTCGCCGCCGTCGCCACTCCTATGCAGTCGCCGCCGCCCTCCTTCATCACAGCGACATACCAGTACCACCTGCCGTTGCGTTTTACCGCCTGCGACGCCCATGCGCGATCGCCCTGATGCGCCCACTTGAAGACGTCCGTCCCCATGACGACACCGTGGTGGGTCCAGTCCACCATGTTCTTCGTCGAGAGCACCTGCCAGTCTGGCATGTTGAACCAGTTGGACTTCGGCATGTCGTGGCCTGTGAAGACCCACAGCGTTTCGCCGTCCGCGACCGGCGCCGGGTCCGGCGTGAACGACTTCGCGGTTACGAGTGCGGCGAATACGATCGGCAGTGTTGTCATTGCGTCATTCCTTTCTGTCCGGATGCGGCTTGATGTTGTGCGCGATGCAGCGGTTTTTCATGGTGGCGCTATTTTACCACATGACGCCGGCCTCCGCCAATCGCCCGTTCGGGCGAGATCGGCTTGAAGCCCGCGTCACTTTCGGTACGAATCCCGCCCCGATGCCCTGCAACTTGTTGCCTCCATGATGCTTGTTGTGGCTGTATTATACTCTTTCGTGCCCTCATCGTCAATATGCACAACCACACTGCGCTGTCCGGCGCGATTCAACTCCGCCGTTTTATTTAACGCGGAAAAGCGCGAATCTCGCAGGGCCCCAGGGTCAATTCGCGCTTCCTGCCGTCGAATTCCCATTCGAAGCGTCTTTCCCGCCTTGTGTCCATGTTCAAGAAATATATCTTGTCAGGATACACTGCATAGGTTATCGCATCCACCTCGCGAGGATTTTTTGCAGAGGATATCTTCACCGTCTGTCTCACTTCCGACGCAAGCTTTCTGACGAGAGCCGAGAAGCCGTCGGCACCCTCTTTCGTCGCGGCGGGAAAAGCCCGTGCAGTAAAGAGGATGTAGCGCCCCCTGCCGTACGCGCGTTCAGCGAAGTCGGCGGGCGCCCCTTCGGGAGGCAGGAACCCGAACGGCGGAATGAGATCTTTGTCTGTATAACCGGAAAAATCCCTGTCGACGCGCGTTGTCAGCTCGGGGCGCGACATCACAAGCGTGCCGCCGCCTTTCACGTACCGCTCCAGCAAATCGCGGACTTGCGGCGTCATGGTGTTCCATCCGCCAAAGACGAGCAGATCGTACCGGCGCAAATCGGCCATGGTCGATTCGTCGTCGATCTGCATCACATCGACCTGTCCGTAGGGCGTGCCGGCGAGCCACCCGTTGCGGAACGGCTCGACGAGTCCGTCTGGACGGGGGAAGAATATGTTCTCGAGCAAATACTGGGTGCGCTCCGGCTCGCCGTACTTCCAGCGGGCGGGATCTTTCGCGGCACGGTCGTGCTGGCTCCAGACGGTAAAGCCGCCGTATTCGCCGAGATAGGCGTCGAGGTTGCCGAGCGCCATCGCGATCTTGGTCTCGGGGGTCCCCTTTGCGCGGGGATTGGCCTTCACCCAATCGTAGAACTTTTTAACGACGTCCCGGTAGTGCTTGGCCACGTAGCCGTCATAGCCTTCCTTCGCGCGCTCCTCCTTGGGCTGTCCGGGCGTGTCGGCCGTGTACTGCCACGCCTGCTTGCCTTGCGCGCCCGACTCCAGCACTATGATCGACGTGCCCGAGACGTATTCCTGCAGAAAACCCGCCAGACATGAATCGTACTTCTGGTCCGTCCTGTACGGTATTGCGGTCGTCTGCCATTCGTGCGCATTCCACGCGCACCAGTATTCCGGACCCCACTTGCGCGCCGCGCCGCGCGCCTCGGCTGTTGTGTGCGCGATGTTCTGCGCGCCGATGGCCCACTGCTCGTTGCATATGAAGTCTACGCCGCCCGCGAGTTCGTAGCACGAAAGCGCCGCGCCGCACGTGGAAAACACCCACGGGAACTTCGACAGCCACCCGAACGACGCTTTGGCCATGTACCTGTTGACGAAACGCTCCTTCGCCGCGTCAAGATCGAGATCCATCGGTATGCCGCAGTTGTCGCGGCCCTGGTACATGAAGCTCGCGTACTCGCCGGCGTTGTTGCCGAGATAGCGTCCCTCGAACACGCGCGAGAGCTCCTCCTGCAGCGCGGCGCCGTCGCCCGCGTATATGCTCATGGCCCACATCTTCCGCCGGCGGATTGCACGAGCCCAGTCGTCGCGGATGTCTTCCGGCAGGTTCTCCGGCAGAAGCTTGGATGCCGTGTTCCAGCCGACATAGAGATTGCAAAGATCGTTCTTGAGAATGTCGCGCGTGAGATCGTGCGCGTCGCCATATCCGGTGTGTCCGACAAGGACGAGCTCGTTCGGGGCGGGCTGGCGAACCGGCTTTTCGGGCCGCTTTACGACGACGCTCTCAAAGTGTTTTTCGCCCTTCTTGTCGACGATTGCGACCTGCACCTTCCACGGACCTTTCCCGGCCGGGAACCTGCGGCGAAAGACCGTGTCGGTCGGCTCGGCGACGCACAGCTTCAAGTTGGATTCCACGTCAGGATTCGGATACTTCACCTGCCATCTGGCTATTTCGTCCTTGAAAGCGTCCGCACTGATCCACCAGCTTCGTCCGGTCCTGTCGCTGCGCACTTCGAGCGGATAACGTGGCGGGAGGTTCCCGGGCGTCGCGACAGCGCGGCGCACGCGGAGTTTCGCGTCCGGCGGCACCGCGACCGCCGCCGCGTCGAACTCGACGCCCTTCGCCACGCGAAATTCGACGTCCGCCCCCGGTGCGACGCGGACGAGCCCCGGCTCTATTTTCGCGTTCCAGAACAGCGACACCGTGCCGCCTTCGAGCACGACGTCCAGCGAACACTTCTTCGCGTCGTTCGTGGAAACCGGCCCGCCGAGCATGAGTTCGCCCCCTTCTCTTAGAACAACTTTGAGCGCGTGGCCCCACTCGCCTTTCGCGACGCGGATCCCTCGGGGGAAAACCGCCCTGCCGGCAAGATCCCACAGATTGTCTTTCATCGCGCCCGCGAGCTCCAGACTCGTCAAGTCTGCCGTCCACTGCGCCTCTTTTGGCAGCATGACGCGTGTGTGGTCCATGCGCCAGGCGACGCCGTCCATGACAAGCCTGCCGCCCGGCTTGATATCGAATACACGCGTGCCGGCGTCGCCGAGCCCGGTCGCCAGCGAACAGCCGCGCGCGAATTTCAACGTCGCGCCGGCTGCCACGTCCAGCCTGCCGCCGTGCACGTTGACGGAATCGGTGAAGACGAGCTCGCCGCCTTCGACGGAAAGCGCCTGGCCGTTCCACTTGTCCTGGCGCCAAGACTTGACAGTGCGGGTCTTGCCGCCAAGACTGAGCGCGATGGGTTCTTCGTCCGAGAACGTCTCGCCCCTGTCGCTGACGGGCGCGGCCGCGAGAACCGCGCATATCGCAAAGGCCGCGGTCAACGTCTCACCGCCTTTACCTCTTTCGGCGCGAGCTCGATCGGCTGCGCCGAACCGTCGACGGTGACGAAGCGCGGCTGTGTGCAATCGGTGTTGAGCAGGTACAGCGTCCCGTCAGGATACACAGCCCAATTGACGTATTCGACGTCTCCTGAAACGCCGCGCACGGTGCGCACTGAATCGGCAAGCCCCGTCAGGAGCGTCTTCCAGAAATCGAGTCTGAAGCGCCTGTACGACGGGAATTCTTCCAACTCGCGGCGCGCGGCTGGATAGTCCCATGCGAGGCAGAGCCAGAACGCCCCCTTGCCGCATGGCGCCTTGACGAGGTAGGGTTTGGCGCCCATCGACGCCACGACCTCCACGCCTTCGTCCAGTGTCGCCCCGGCGACGCGAAGCTTTGCCGGCAAATGCGCGGGATAGGCGGACTTCAAAAACGCCGGCGCGCCATCGCGGACGATCAGTATGTCTTCGAGCAGAGACGGCGAAGCGACCTTGACGCCCGGAACCGCCTGGACGATGTCGTGTTCGTCATAATCGGCGAATTCCCGGTCCAGGCGCGAAGACATCTGCGGCACCGAGAGGGCGACCTGTCCGCCCGCCGCCGCGTACTCCCGCAAGGCCGCGGCGATTTTAGGCGTCATCGTGTTCCATCCGCCGAACGCGACGAACTTGTACCGCGCCAGATGCCGGGCCGTGAGCGCGTCGTCTGCATTCACGACATCGATCTGGCCGTGGGGGGTGCCGCCCAGCCATCCGTTGGCGAAAGGCTTGAGCGCATCGACCGGTCTCGGGTAGAAAGCGTCCATGACGGCCTCCCAGGTGAACTCGGGCGCACCGCATTTCCAGTTCGCGTTTGTCGCGGCGATATGATGCTGCCCGAACACTGCGAAAATATCGTGCGTCATGCCGACATATCCGTCGTAGTTGCCGATAAGAAGCGCCGTGTCGACAACCGGCGAACCTTCGGCCCTCTGGTTGTCCCTGGTCCATCTGTAGAACTCGCTGATTGTCTTTCGATACGCGCGCGGCGCTTCGCCGTCGTAGCCCTGCTTCGGCGACTTGAACTCGGCCATGGTGCCGTCGGGCGGGGTGTACTCGTGCGCCTGGGTCGACTGCGAGCCGGATTCCAAAACCATCATCGAAGTGCCCATCACCCACATTTCCTTCAGGCCCGCTTCGAGCGAATCCTGCTTCTGGGCGACGGCGTAGGGCAGCCGCGGCCAGCACGTCTGCCACTCGTGGGCGAGCCATGCGCTCCACGCCTCGCGCCCGTGACGCCGCGCCGCGCCGCGAGCCTCGGCCGTGGCGTACGCCAGATTGCCGCATCCGACGGCATACATCTCGCTGCATATCGTGTCGATGCCGCCTTCAAGTTCGTAGCACGCGAGCGGAGACCCGCTTGTGGAGAATACGCAAGGCTCGCGTTCGTCTTCGGGACGCGCGAGCTGGGTCTTTTTCGGCGCGGCGAGCATTTCGCCCGTCAGCCAGTCGTGAGCTTCTTTGAGGTCGCCGCATCGCGGCCAGTTTTTTGAATAGCTGGCGGCATCCTGATAGAGAAAGCCGGCGTATTCGCCGATGTTGTTGCCCAGATAAAGATCGCCCCAGGCGGCTTTGAGCGCTTTCGTCCGCTCTCCGTTCTGGTCGCCGTAGATCGTCATTACTCTGACGTTCGCTTCTTTGGCCTTGCGGTAGAGCTCGCCGGTCAATATGTTCGACCGGCCCGGTATCAGATTCTCGCTGCGGGCCCACTGAACGAAGAGGTTGCACTCGCCGTTCGTCACGACTTCGGCGAACTCGGGACTGTCGCCGTACCCTGTGACGCCGACGAGTATTTCGACTGCAAGAAGCGCGCCTGTCATTCTACTTGACCTCCACCTTGCCGAAGAAATTGGCCTTCAGCCCGTCGCTCCACATTCCCTTGTTCGCGAACCTCACCGTGCGCCGCGGCTCGTCGCCCGGCTTTTCGTCCATTAGCGGGACGGCGACGCGCACGTAAAGGCCGTATTCGCCAGGCTTGACGTCGGCGGGGACGGCGAACTTCAAGAGCAGCCGCCGTCTCTCGCCGCCTGCGAGCGTCGGCAGGCCGCCGCCTGACGTTTCGGCCGGCATGACTGCCGCAGGCGTGTCGCCCAAGGCGAGAAGCACCTCCTCCCGCGACTGCAAAAGCAGACGGCCAAAGCCCGTGTTCTCAACGTCGATCGCGGCGAGGGCGCTGCGTCCGCGCGCGAGCGCGAGAGGCGTTCTGGCGTCTCTCGCGACGAACCTGTAGCCCATGTGGTCGTACATGAACTTGTGCATGTCCCTGCCGTCGTATTCGTGCAGATCGGGCATCCCGTCGAACCGGAACTTCTCCACGTCGAACTCCTTGCCGGCGATGAATGCGCAAAGAGGATGCGACATGACGCCGACATTGCGAAGGTAGTTGAGATGGCTTTCGTACCATTCCTTGACGATGTTCCATTTCGCGACGTCGAAGAGTTCCGCGCATCTTTCGCGATTGCCGTCCAGCCAGTCGCGCTTCACATAGGCGAGTTCGCCGCCGTACGGACGCCTGTCGAAGGTCTTGAGCATCTGCACGCCGCGCTCCCGGGTGAAGTCTCCGGCCCAAGTTCCGTAGTCCCACCACGTGCCGAGGTAGCCGTCGTTGAACATGCCAAGTCTGGCGAGACAGCCATCCTTGAAGGGCAGCATCTTCAGCGTGCCCGCCGTGTCTTTGCCGGCCAGTTTGCAGACGAACCCCGGCGCACGCACGAGAACCGGTATCGCGTGCGGCAGATTGTCGCAGTACGTCTGCAGTATGCGGTTCATGTACTCCGCCTTGCAGTAGTCGGACGAATGCATCTCTCCCCAAGGCCCGGCGACGCCCGCTTCGACGCCGACGATCACGTCCGGATAGCCGGCCATGATTTTCGAGAGGTCGCGAACGTGTCCAAGCAGGATGTCAAAGTCCGCCGGTTCGCATCCGGACTGTTCGCTCCATGTATACCCGAGGCGGATTATGAGCGAGCCGCCGTTCTGGCGTGTTTCGTCCAGAAACCGGCGCACGTCGTTTTTCATTGCGTCTGTCAACGGAATGTCCGCCGCGCCGACGCGTTCGGGGTCGGGCCGCCTGCCGCCCTGCTCGCGTCCGCCCGAGAACCGGCTCAACTCCCAGAGCGACGAGGCGTACCCTTTCGCGCCGTGCCAGCGCGGCAGTCCCTCCGGCTTGAACGTGGTCCAGCCGCCGGGCGCGTACCCGCGCGCCGGTCCGGCGAACGTCTCGCATCCGTCCTCATAGCAAATCTGAGGACGGATGTGCTGCGGCTCGTTCTTCGCAGCGGCCTGCACGGCGGCGGCAGCCGTCGCGGCCGCGCAGAGCGTCGAAAGCACTTTGCCCTTCATTCCGAAAGCGTCTTTCTCAAGGCGAGCAGCGTCCCGGAGAATTCCTCCAAGAGCGCCACCATCTTGTCGCCGTCCAGCGATGCGAGCGGGCGGTATATCGAAAGCGCCAGCGAGTCGTCATCCTTGTCGAGCGACAGCGAGGCGCCCTTCGTGGCCGCAAAGCGGTGGTTGGCCTTGAGCGCTTCCATGAGAACCTCGCTGCCGCCGGGCGGCGTGTCCATGAGTTTCGCAGTGACGAGGACCGTCCCGTCCGCATCGGGACAGTCCATGATCACTATGTCGGCTTCTTCGGACACAATCTCGCATATTCCGTCCTCGTCCGGCTCGAGACCGTCTTCGAAGCCGAGACGGTCCGCGGTTTGCGCCATGAGTTCTTTGAATGAGTGCATTTGTTCTTCCTCCTTGAATTATACCGCCGCGTTGATTTCCTTCAGGACCGGCTTGAGCACATTGGCCCAGACGCTCTTGTTGTCGTAGATGTCGGACAGGAAAGTCCTGCTGAACCCGTCCACCATCGATGCGAACTGGTCCAAAGTGCAATCCTGTTCGACCGCGCCGTTGAGCTGAACGCCGAGCTGGTAGGCGACTTCCGCCTTTATGTCGCTGACGATCTTTTCAAGGGCGGGGTATTTGGCGGCGATCTGAGGCTTGGTGTTCTTCGCGTATTCGACGATATCCACGAGTCCGTTCGTGAACTTGCCGTCGGCTTTCGCTTTCAGGATATTCCTGATAAGAGCGCGCTCTATCGAATGGGAATATTTCTGGATCGTATCGAAAGCTCCCGATGCGAGGTTGAACCTGCGCGTGCCTTTTTCGAGGAACGTCATGACGTCGGTGTTGATCTTGGCCTTGATCGCGTCCATGTCGAGCGCCTCCAGCGCCGCCCTCGTGGCGTCGATGCCCGCAGTACCGTCAGCCGCGGCGCCGACGCTTGTGAGCGCGAGCGAGAGCGCGTCGATGATGTCGCGGTTGTTTTGCGCGACCGCCGTCTTCTGCGAAGGCGTGAGGTTGGCATATCCCGGGTCGGCCAGGTTGAACACCTTCCACTCGTCGCGCTGCGAGAGCTGTCCGATCCAGTATTCCATCTGCTTGTCCTTCCAGTCGCTGAGAAGCGCCTGGGCGCCGGCGGAATCTATCTCGCGGTCTACCTTCTGGATGAACGCGGGCGTGAGGATAGGCTCGTTCTCCTGTCCATCGAGCGCTCCCGTCTGGAGCGACTTCACGCGCTCGAGGAACATCTTCATGATGCTTTCGCGGGCCTTGGAGCCGTGCCAGCCGCCGAATTTCTCGATCGCGTGGGAATCGAGCCACCTCTCGAACACCACCTTGGCCTCTTCGACCTTGCTGTTGTCGAACGCGGTGTAGAGAAGCTGGACCGTATGGGTGCGCAGAAGATCTCGCGCGGCGGACCGGAACTTCGCTGTGGCGTTGCCCTCGGCCGCAGGTACGAAATCCATGGAGGTGCTGCGTCCCTTGTAGTCCTGATGGTTGTCAAGGAGATGGTCGAGAAGCGCTTTCTCGGAGTTGACCTGCATGGAGTGGCCTTCGGGGGTCTTTAGCCATGCCGAGATCGTGTTCGTCGCCGCGGTCGTTTCGACGGAGTTGTCGAGAAGCACTTTGGCGCCGCACGAAGACATGAGCCGCTTGTATCCGCCGAAGGACATGCTGTTGTCGAGCATCACATCCGTCACCGCTGCGCCGAACCCGCCGGTGATCTTTTCGTAGAGACTGTTGCGCTTCTCTTCGGTCGCGTAGTCGTCGGGATTGGCATATATCCCGTACTCCATCCTCTTGGCGAACTCGGGGACGATGGTGTTTTTGAAGTAGTCGAGAGCCTCCGGCGTGACGAAACCTTCGATCTGCGAAGTTATGACGTCGCAGGCGTCGCGAACCGTCTGCATCGTCACGCTGTGGACGGCGAGGACTTTCTTCGAGTAGTCCTCGAACTGCTCGCGCTTCTTGCCGACGGAGTAGTTCAGCGTCTCGGAAAGCTCGTGGCGGTAGTACCCGAGCGCGACCTTCATGTCGATCTTGTCGAAGTCTTCGCGGTCCGCGAGCTGCGAGAGCACCCAGCGCAGCGTCTGCTCCAGGGTCTCCTTGCCGAGCGACGCGAATTCCGCATCGACCTTCGCCGCCTCCTTCAGGAACTTCGCGCGGAAGTTCGCCCACTTCGTTGCATAGCCCTGCACGATCTTGTCGATGTCGGCGACGAGACGCGCCGTGAGCTTCGTTTTGTCGCCCGTCGCGTAGATGAGGGGCTTCGCGCGGACGCGGGATTCGACAATCTTGATGGCGCGGTCGGCCAGCGACTGGCCTTCGCTGTAGGCGCCCTTGTCGACATTCTCAAGAACGCCGCCTTTACCGAACGCTCCCGTCGTGCTCGCGATGGTCTTGACGTTCTTGAAATCGTCGCCGTTCATGAAGTCGTTGACCATCTTGCAACGGTCCCCGGAGACCTTGACCCGGGACATTCCGAGACCGTCGATTCCGTTCTCGCCAAGCAAGTCGTCCACCATGGAGGGTATGTTTTTCTTGGCTACCGCTTCGGGATTGTCGAGAATCTCGAGTATGCAATCCTTCATCAGAGGCGCCATCGCGCGCATGATTTCCAGGGACATTTCGGACGAGACGGTCTTTTTCTCTTCCTTCGTAATCGGCTGGGGGCCTTCCTTGTAGCCCTTGAACTGGGCGAGATCGTTGTCGATCAAGTACGTGACGTGGTCGCGCAGCGCCTCCTTGGCCGTCTCGACGAATCCGTCCTTGCCCGTAGCGAGTTTCGCGACGTTCTTGACAAGGTCCATCACCTTTGCGTTGAAAGCGCTCTTGACGCCGGCCACGAACTTCGCGTCGATCGTCCTGTGGCCGTCCACCTTGGGAACGCTCTTGAGCTTCTCGGCGAGGACGGACGAGTAGATGCGCTTGAGCGCGCCCTTTCTGAGCTGGCCCATCGCCTCTTCCTGGGAGATGACTCCGGGTATTTCGAGTTTCTTCAGTTCGGCGTCGATTCCCTTCTGCCCGAGGGCTTCGTCGATGCGATCCTCCACCTTCGTCAGCTCGCCCTTTTCGCGTATGCCGAGAGTCCGGCCCATCGAGTTGACGGCAAGGTTGTTGTTGAGCTCGGCGCGCGCTTCGACGAGCTTGCCCTTGAAGAGACGCGCTATCAGCTTCTCTCCCTCGGCGGCGTTTTCGCACGGGGACTTCAGGAAGAACGCTTCGACAGCGGCCTTGTGCGCGCCGCGGAACTTGTCCTTGGCGAGCGCGACCATGTTGTTCATCTGGGCCTGGTCGATCAAACCGGCCTTGAGCTGGGCCTTGGCGAGTTTTTCGAACGCCTTGAGTTCGCCGGCGATCTTCTTCTCGACAGTCTTCTCGAAGGCGATGTACGCCTCGGCCGTCTTGGTGAGAAGTTCTTCGTCAGACTTCTGCGAAACATTGTCGAGTTTGAGATCGACGCCTATGCCGTTCGCAGGCTTCTCGACCTTGCGGTTCACGATGTTGGCGAGCGTGAACGAGAGCAGTTTGCCGACAAGCTGCACGTTGGTGCCGCTCTTGCCGGCGGCTATCTCGTTTATGGCGCTTTCCATGTTCTTGACGTACGCGCCCATGCCTTCGTCTTTCACGACGCGTCCGCCGGTCTTGGGATCGGTCTCCGCTGCGCCGGTCTGGATCTTCGCGGCGATCTTGATGTTGCGGCCCGTCTCGACGATGTTCTGAATCGCGTTGTGCAAAGCGTCGTGGACGAGCTCCTTCTCCTCGACGCCTTCGCCGACGCCGCGCTCGGCGAGGTAGTTCTTCGCGAACGTGTCCAGGTTCCCCTTGGCGTCGAACGCGGGCATGCCCTTGATAAAGCCGTCAACGATTTCCTTGCCCTGCTCTCTCGAGATGTTCGTGGTCTTGAGAAGATCGATCGCGACTTCCTTCGCCTGGGCGTTTTTGGCGAGCTGCTGGGCATTGTCGACCGTCTGCTTCAAGCCGCCGATGATCCCGTCGATCTTTGCGTTGCCGGTGTACGACACCTCTTGTTTTGGCGGATTTTTGACGTAGTTGGAGGCGGTGGAGATGAACGTCTCGGCCTCCTCCAGTATCGCGTCGAAGGAAAAATTGGCCTCGACATGCAGCTGGCCGTCGGCGTTCTCGCCGTATGCGCGGATGTTCTCGATGTTCTTCCTGAAAAGCTCCGGCAGGACGTCGTTGACGAACTTCTCGAAGATCATCCCCTTCGTCCCGGGAATGCCGTCGACACCGTTGTCGTACGTTTCGAGTATGCCCTTCTGCGTGAGGAAGTGGTGCAGCGCCGCGCGGAAGTCCGACTTGTCTTTCTCGGTCAGATGCAGGCCGAAATCGTTGCCGATTCCGTCCTTGGCGAGCAGCGGTTCGGCCTTGACGCGCAGCGTTCTGTCCACGCGGGCCTTCATGAGAGCTTCGTTGCACGCCGCTTCGAGAATGCGCAGCTTTCCCTTGAACTGCAACTCGCCCATCTTCATGTGTCCGGGCTTGCCGATGCCGACATTGTCGGCGATTTCGTACATCTCGTGGAATTCGCCGAATTCTTTAGGCAGCTTCAGATACTTGTTCTTGAACGTCTTGATGGCCTCTTCGCCGCCACCGAGACCGCACTCGGTCGCAGCCTTGGAGATGATGCCGTCGACAATCTTCATGCGGCCCTGGGCGCTGTTCATGATTTTGTCGTAGTCGCCGAAAACGCGCTCGATTTCCTTGCGCGAAAGC
>CAMOXA010000005.1 GCA_946628745.1 uncultured Verrucomicrobiota bacterium
GGTTTTCTTTGCGCATGTTTTCTGGCGCTCACGTATCTGGCGGTTCTCTGGGCGAACGCGTCGGCGTTCTGTCTCATAGGACGCAATCTCCTCAACGGTCTTTTCAAAGTAGGGTGGCATTATTCTGTCGCCGGTTACGAAGTGTACATGGGCGAAATCGCCGTCACGCTCGGCGCACTCGGCGCGCTCGCGCTGCTGTGCTTCGGCGGCAGACGACTCGCGATACGGTTGAACACGGTCCTGACGTTCGTTCTTTGCGCGGGAATCGCGGCAGGCCTTTTCGCCGTGCTTCGCGGCGGTGAAGCGTCCGCCGATGCGTTCAAGCCGCTGTTCGCCGGGGGCGCGGGACGGGCGGCGCAGATTCTCGGGATTGTCGTTCTCGCCCCGTGGGCGTATGTCGGCTTCGAGTCGATATCGCATTCCGCCGAAGAGTTCCGCTTCCCGAAGCGCTGGACGATATGGATAATCGTCGCGGCGCTTGCGGCGGGGGCCGCATGCTACATCGCGCTGACCGTAATAGCCGCATCGATCCAGCCCGAGGGCTGCCGCAACTGGAGCGAATACATCGCCCGCTTGGGCGAATACGGCGACGTGCGCGGGCTGCCTGCATTCTATGCTGTAGAATCGGCGATGGGTCGCAAGGGGATCGTCATACTGTGCTTCGCCACATTCGCCGCGATTGTCACCGGTCTCGTCGGCAATCTGATCGCCTGCAGCCGTCTGTTCTACGCGATGTCGCGCGACAGGATATTGCCGCCCTGGTTCGGCGAAATTGCCAAGGACGGCAGCCCCCGCAATGCAATGCTGTTCATCGTCGCCGTGTCCGCGTTCGTGCCGTTCGTCGGCCGCACCGCGATCGGCTGGATCGTCGACGTCACCACTATCGGGGCGTGCGTAGTCTACGCCTACGTCTCGTTCTGCGCGCTTCGACAGGCGCGGCGGGAGCGCAACAGGGCGGTGATGGCGTGCGGCGCCGCCGGGCTCGCGGTGTCGACGGTCTTCACGGTGTATTTCATGGTGCCGAACCTGTGGTCGCTGAGCGCATTCGCGCCCGAGTCTTATCTCGTTTTCGCGGCGTGGAGCATAGTCGGGACGGTGTTCTTCCGCAAAATCGTCACGGGCGACAAGGCGCGGCGCTTCGGCGGCTCGACCGTCGCGTGGCTGTCGCTGCTGTTTCTCATTTTCTTCTCGTCCCATATGTGGGTGCGCCAGGCGACGCACCGCGTCACGGCGAACGTCGTGGCCGATTTCGGCGAATACTGCGAAGCATCGCTTGGCGAGGCGAAAGCCGAGGCGATCGGCGTGGACAAGTTCGTGGCCGACCATATGGACATGGTCAAGGACTCGCTGACTCGCTACAGTTTCGCGCAGATGACGCTCGTAATCATCGCGCTCGCCATAATGTTCAACATATACTGGCATCTGCTCAGACGGGAAAAATGGGCCGATGCGGAAAGAATACGCGCCTATGCCAGCAACAAGGCCAAGAGCGTTTTTCTCTCCAGCATGAGCCACGACATCCGCACACCCATGAACGCCATCGTCGGCTACACCGCGCTCGCGCTGCGCGAAGGGACCGAGGCCGGAGAGATGAGGGCCTACCTACGCAAGATAGGCACCGCGAGCGACCATCTTCTCGCGCTCATAAACGACATTCTGGAAATGAGCCGCATCGAGTCGGGACGCACCGAGCTTGAACTCGCCCCAGCGGATCTAGGTGCGCTCCTGGCCGGCATCCGCGACATGTTCGCGCCCCAGACTTCGTCCAAGGGGATCGACCTTGAACTCGACATTTCGCGCCTGAACCGCAGACACGTGCTCTGCGACCGCAACAGGCTCGACCGGATTCTCATCAATCTCGTAGGCAACGCCTGCAAGTTCACGCCAGCGGGCGGCACGATTTCGATTTCGGCGGCGGAGCTCGACGGGGCGGAGCCCGGCCGGGGGCTTTACGAAATAAAAGTGAAGGATACCGGGATAGGCATGAGCGAATCGTTCGCCGCGCACGTGTTCGACGCTTTTTCGCGCGAGCGAAGCTCCACGGTGAGCGGAATCGAAGGCACGGGACTCGGCATGGCGATCGTCAAGAATCTCGTCGAACTCATGGGCGGCACGATAGACGTCGAATCCGCGCCGGGGAAGGGGACGGCGTTTACAATCAAGGCAAGCTTCAGCCTCGCGGAAGAGCCCGCCGCCGAAATGCCGCGCGACGCCCCCGGCGAGGCCGCCGGGCCGAACTTTGAAGGCATGAAGCTTCTGCTCGTCGACGACAACGAAATCAACCGCGAAATAGCCACCGCCATTCTCGAGGATGCGGGCTTCGAAGTCGATGTCGCCGAAAACGGCAGGATCGCCTTTGAAAAAGTCCGTGACGGCGGCTCCGGCCGCTACGGCGCTGTCGTGATGGACGTTCAGATGCCGGTCATGAACGGTTACGAGGCGACGCGGGCCATACGGGCACTCGGCATTCCTGGCGTCTCGGATGTGCCGATAATCGCGCTGTCGGCGAACGCCTTCGAATCAGACGTTAAAGACGCTCTCGAGGCAGGCATGGACGCTCATGTCGCCAAGCCTGTAAAAATCCCCGACTTGATGGCCAAACTCTCGGCGGTGATGTCGCGGCGGACGGATGGCGCACCGGGGCAGGGCGGCGGAACCGGCAAAGGAAAGACTGTATGACAAATCAATTATTGAAAACGCTTGCCGCAAAGGGTTGCGACATCGAAAAGATGCTCACCGAGACATTCATGGGAAAAGAAGATTTCTATGTAAGGATGCTTCGCAAGATGCCGGCCAACACTGGCATCCAGCGTCTGAAAGAGGCTTTGTCGCAGAACGATCCCACCGGAGTCTTCAACGCTTCGCACGAACTGAAGGGCATGTACTCGACGCTTGGTCTGACGCCGCTGTGCACTCTTTGCCGCGACATAGTCGAAACGTCGCGGGGCGGCAGTCTGGACGGCGTCGCCGGTAAAATCGCCGCAATGGACGCCATGCACAACGAGTACGCCGCTCTCGTGCAGGAAGCGCTCCAGTAGCTGAAAGGGGTTCAATCCATGGACGGGGAAAAAGAATTCGCAGGATACAAGGTTCTTCTCGCAGAGGACGAGGAGACGACGCGGGAAGTCGTCGCGGAACTCGTCAAGGATCTCGGCGCGGCATGCGAGACCGTAAGCGACGGCCGCGCGCTTCTCGAACGGCTCGACTCGCCGGACGGCGAAAGTTTCGATCTCGTTCTCACCGACATCAACATGCCCGGCAAAACCGGCATCGAAGCGTGTTCTGAATTCCGCTCGTCGTCGCATCCGAAGGCGAAGAGCCTGCCGATACTCGGCATTTCGGCTGACACAGACAAGAGGCTCTTCGATGAAGCTATTTCGGCCGGGATGAACGGCATGACGATGAAGCCCGTGTCGCGGGCGGCGCTCTACTCGCACTTCACGCTGACACTCAAGGACAACCGCGCCAACGCGGTGTTCTGCGAGCGCGTCCAGCAGGCGATCGATGCGGCGAAGGCGAAGAGCTATTTCTTCTCGACCGTGAGCCACGACATACGCACGCCGCTTAACGCCATAATCGGTTTTTCGCAGATGCTGAAGATGGGGTTCAGCACGCGCGAGGAGCAGGATCGGGCGCTCGACTCGATAATGCTTTGCGGCAAGACGCTTCTGCAGCTCATCAACGACATACTCGATATTTCAAAGCTGGAGTCCGGCGCGATCAAGATCGAACCGGTGCCGACCGACTGCGCGAAGCTACTCGGCGAGATTGTCGATTCTCTGAAGGCCGCGCACAACAATCCGGAGGTTTCGCTGCGCATCGACGTCTCCGGACTGCCGGTTCTCGAGATCGACCCGTACCGCATCCGGCAGATTGCGTTCAACCTGTACGCCAACGCCATAAAGTTCACCTCGCGCGGATTCGTCGAGTTGCGCGCGCGGTATTCGCCGGATTCCTCGGCCGGCGACGGCACGTTCACGCTGGAGGTCGAAGACACAGGAATCGGCATAAGCGAGGAAGACCAAAAGCGCATCGCTTCGCCGTATGTGCAAGTCGCCTCCAAGCTCGCCCGCAACGGCGGCACCGGCCTCGGCCTCTCGATCTGCCACCAGCTCGCCAACGCCATGGGCGGCTCCATTGGACTGAAGTCCAAACTCGGCGAAGGCACGACGTTTACTGTGACTATACCACGCGTCAAGGCGGCGGGCGGCGAGATGCCGGCCCCGGCCGCAGTCGAGGCCGCCCAGCCCGAGCCGGTCAAGAGAGAGCTCTCTCGCGTCATGGTCGTCGACGACTCGAAGGTGAATATCTACGTGCTCAAAGCCATGCTTTCCAGACTCGGCGCGTTTGACATCGTGACGGCGATGGACGGCGCGGAGGCTTTCAAGAGACTCTCCGATCCGGGCGCGGCGCCTGTCGACTTGGTCCTTACGGACATGTGGATGCCGAACATGAACGGCGAGGGCCTCGTGCGCGCGATTCGCGGCGAGCCCCGTCTCGCCGGCATCCCGGTGTATGCCGTAACCGCCGACGTGGAGATACAGAAGACGTTCAAGGCGATGGGCTTCAGCGACATTCTTCTCAAGCCCGTTACGCTGGAAATGCTCAAGCGCGTCATAGAGTCCTTTTCGGCCTGACGCCGGTAGCCGCTCCGCCGCAGGTGCGCCATGACGCGTGTCGAGAACGATCTTGAGAGAATGCTGTTGGAACGTCCGCCGGAGCGCGGCGCATTCGGACGGCTCAGGCTTGGCGCGATCATCGGCGGCTGGCGCATAGAGGCGTTCCTCGGCGCCGGGCGCTCCGCCGAGGTCTACCGTGTCATGAGCATCGGAATAGGCGGCGAAGGCGCGCTCAAGCTTTTGGTCGACGAGACGTGCGGACTCAAGGAGCGGTTCGAGCGTGAAATCGAAGTCTTGAGTTCGCTCGCCGTCGACGGGCTGCCCCGCTTCTTCGGCGCCGGCGTGGTCGGTGGACGTCCGTACTATGTCATGGAATATCTCCAGCCGCTTTTTCTGCCGCTCGACAGGGCCGAAGTAGTGCCGTTCATGTCGTCTCTCGCCAGAGCGGTCGGCGGACTGCATTCCGCCGGATACGTCCACCGCGACCTGAAGCCGGGCAACGTTTTGCGGCGGCGGACGGGCGAGCCTGTCCTGATCGACCTCGGGCTGGCCGCGCCGAGTCCGGGCGGCAAGGCTCCCGGCAGGTTTCGCGCACCGGGTCGTTTCGCTGTCGGCACACCCGACTTCGCGGCTCCGGAACAGCTCATAAAAGGGGAATACAGCGAGCGTAGCGACGTGTTCGCGCTTGGCAAAATGCTCAAGGCGTGTTGCGGCGCGAAAGTCCCGAAGCGGTTCCGGTTCGTGGTCGCCCGCGCGACGAGCGCGGACCCGGCCGACAGATACGAAAGCGCCGCGAAGTTTTCCGCCGCGCTTGCCGCGGCGTCGGCCGCGCCCCGGTACATGCTTGCCGCGGCGGTCGTGCTGGCGGCTGTCGCCGGCTTGTTCCTGTCGCAGATCCGGTGGCGCGGCGTTGTATACGGCGAACGGTCCGGCGCCAGGCCGCAGCAAGCCCAGCACGCCGGCGCACGGCAGCCGCCGCCGGACGATGCCGCCGAAACCGGAACCGCCAGGCTCGAAGCCAGGCCCGGAGAAGATGAAAAATCCTATTTCGACAGGTTGCTTGGCATGGCGAAAAGCGGCGATCGCGCGGCGCAGACGAAAGTCGCCGAGGCGTACTTTCACGGTCGCGGCGTTCCGGAAAACAAGACCGAAGCGGTCAAGTGGTACACCCTCGCGGCCGCGGCGGGCGACATAGCCGCGCAAGCGTCGCTCGGCCTTTGCCTGTTCAGAGGGTGGGGGTGCGAAGAGGATTCGAAAGCCGCTGCTGCATGGTTCAGCTGCGCAGCCGAGCAGGGCAGTCTGGAAGCCATGAACGACATAGCTTTCTGTTACATGAACGGACGCGGCGTCGAGCGCGACGAGAAACGCGGTTTCGACTGGGCCATGCGTGCCGCCGAGCGCGGACACGCCACGTCCCAGACCATGGTCGCGGAATGCTATCTGGACGGCAGAGGCGTAGAACGCGACCGCGAGCGCGCCGAGGTATGGCTGCACCGTGCGGCCAGGCAGGGCAATGCGCGGGCCAGGATGCTTTTGCGGACCAGGTAGCGATCCTCTTGCGCGGCGCACCGGAATTTGGTAGAATGCCAACCATGCATAAGACAGGACTTTTTTTTGCTTCGTTGTTTTGCGCCGTTGCGGCGCATGCCGGCACCAACAATGTCGACATAGCCGTCGCGGCGCGCCGGCAGATCGGCGTCACCGTAAAGTACAACGCCGCCTACACGCCGATTCCCTATCCAAACGGCGACATATCACGCGAAAGCGGCGTATGCACGGATGTCATCATCAGGGCGCTGCGCGACGCGCGCAAGTTCGACCTCCAGAAGCATGTCCACGAGGACATGCGCTTGCACTTTCGCGAATATCCGCGCGACTGGGGTCTCGACAAGCCGGACCGGAACATCGACCACCGACGCGTCCCTAATCTGAAGTGCTTTTTCACACGCAAAGGCTGGTCCCGTCCCGTCACGAAGAATCCGGCCGATTACGATCCCGGCGACATAGTGACCGTGACTTTGGGCCGGACGATACCGCACATCATGGTGGTCAGCGACCGCAAGTCGCCCGCCGGCCGGCCGATGATCGTACACAATATCGGTTCGGGCGTGAAAGAAGAGGACGTGCTTTTCGCTTTTACGATAACCGGACACTTCAGAATGAAGTGACGCGGGCGCGCCGCAATTGCGCAGGGTCTGAATGCTGCACGCAAAATGCGCCGTGTGCCATTTGCACATAGACGCACCCGCGGTATTTTGGTATAATACACATCAACCATGAAACTAGATACACTATGCGTACAGGGCGGTTGGACGCCCAAATGCGGCGAACCACGCCAGCTGCCCATCGTTTCGTCCACTACTTTCAAGTACGACACCACCCAGCACATGGCCGATTTGTTCGACCTGAAAGCCGCCGGATATTTCTATACGCGTCTGGCGAACCCGACGAACGATCAGGTCGCCAAAAAGATCGCCGCGCTGGAAGGCGGCGTCGCGGCGATTCTGACGAGCTCCGGGCAGGCGGCGTCCACGTTCTGCATCCTCAATCTTTGCTCTGCCGGCGACCATGTCGTTTCGTCGGCCCAGATATATGGCGGCACCTTCAATCTTTTCGCCGTCTCTCTCAAGAAGCTGGGGATTGAATTCACCTTCGTGGATCCCGACGCCGGCGAGAAGGAGATTCAGGCGGCCTTCAGGCCCAACACAAAGTGCGTCTTCGGCGAAACTGTGGCGAATCCTTCGGGCTGCGTCCTCGACATCGCCAAGTTCGCCAAGGTCGCCCATCGCAACGGCGTGCCGCTCATAGTCGACAACACCTTCCCGACGCCGATCCTGTGCCGGCCCATCGAACACGGCGCCGACATCGTCATGCACTCCACGACGAAATACATGGACGGACACTCCTCGCAAGTCGGCGGTTGCATCGTCGACTCCGGCAACTTCGACTGGACGAAACATGCCGACAAGTTCCCCGGCCTGGTCGAGCCCGATCCTTCTTATCACGGACTCAGCTACACCAAGGCCTTCGGCAAACTGGCTTTTATAACAAAGTGCACTGCCCATCTTATGCGCGATTTCGGGTCGATACCGTCCCCGTTCAACGCATTTCTTCTCAACCTCGGGCTGGAAAGCTTGCACTTGAGAATCCGCCGCCATGCCGAAAGTGCGCTCAAGATCGCCAAGTGGCTCAGGACTCAAAAGAAGGTGGCATGGGTGAATTTCGCGGGCTTGCCCGACTCAAAGTACCACAAGCTCGTCCGCAGGCAGTTCGACGGCAAGTCGCCGTGCGGCGTCATGACGTTCGGCATAAAGGGCGGCCGGGCGGCCTCCATCAAGTTCATGGATTCGCTCAAGCTTATCGGTATCGTGACGCATGTCGCGGACGCGTGGAGCTGCGTGCTGCATCCCGCTTCGCACACCCACCGGCAGCTCACCGACCGTCAGCTCGAAGAGGCCGGAATACCTCCGGATCTGATACGTTTCTCGGTCGGGCTTGAAGACCCGGACGATCTGATAGCAGACATTGATCAAGCACTTAAGAAAGTAAAGTAAGGCGCAATCGCACCGGAAGGGTTCCCCATCATGCCACCTCGCAACAATATTTTCTCGCGCGGGAAGGACTGGACCATAGCAGCAGCCGTCGGGTTGCTGGCCGTCGTTTCGTTCGTGCCGTCTGCGGCCGACTACACATATCCCGGCGAGACGGCCAGGATAGTGAGCGGCTGGCTGGGACTCGGCGTAATGCCCTACAACGAGTTCCCGCTGATGGCGCTTTTTGCGCGGCCGCTCGGCTGCAGCAATGCACTCGCCGTGATTTCGGGCGCTGTCGCCGCCATTGCATTGTTTCATCTCCTGTCGGTTTTCCTGTACGGGAGAATCGGCGGCGAGTATTCACGGCAGGACGCCTACGCCTTGAGCAGAATCGGCGGCTTTACCGCGGCGGCAGTATTCCTTTTCTCGCCGGCTGTCATAAACTCCGGCACCCATCTGGAGCCGAGGCTTTTCGACGCGGCGTGGGCGCTTTGCGCGTTCGCTCTTGCAATTCCTTTCACGAGGCTTCCCCGAAAGGCGGCATGGCTCTTGCCGATTGCGATGGGCGCAATGGTTGGAATGGGCGTTGCGGATACGGTGGAGTTCCTGTTTCTTCTGCCTCTTTACATTTGCGTCGCGTGGCGCGTTTCGAAGAGGCGCGGCGGCAAAGGTTACGGCTCCGCAGCACTGTTCCTTGCGGCTTTCTTCTCGCTTGTCTTTTTCTGGTCGCTTGGCGCGGTCGGCGACTTCGGCGAGTATTGGACGGCGCAGAAGGCGTTGACGCGCGTCTGGAACCACGCGAAGGGCTCCTTGCTGGTCGTCCTGTTCACGATCGGCCCGTTCATTGTGTCGCTGTTTTCGAGCGCGAAAGCGTTTCGTCTGGAGAACGGACGCGTGAACTGGATATTCCACGCGCTCGTGACCGTGTTGTCGATACTGTCGATAGCGACTTCGATGTCGGCTTCGTCGATTCTCATGCCTACCGGCATCCCGCCGGTTCTCGCCTGCGCCGCGGCAGCATTCACCGCCGGGTACGTCCTCGCCTTCTGGATGGGGCAGATACGCGCCGCGATACGCCTCAACGAATCCGTCAAGTCAAGCGCGGCGATCAAAGCCATCGCCGCCAAGCAGCGTCTTGCGGGGCTCGTGGGCGGCGGCGTCTTCGCCGCGGTAATCGTCGTCTCGTCTCTCATAAACCGCTTCGCCGTCGCCGACGCCGATTGCGGCAGGTTCGCGGACGAGATAGCCGACATGATAGTCGACGAGATGGGCGATCGCACATGGCTTGTCACGGACGGCGTCCTGGACGATCACATCCTCATTGCGGCGAAGCGCGCCGGCAAGGACATCCACCTCGTCAGTCTCACCCGCGAGAAGGACGCCGGCTACATCGACTCTCTCGCCTCGGCGGTCGAGTCCGCCGGACTCGGAGGGACTAAGTGCATGGAGCTTGTCGATATTCTCCGCAGGCACCGCGGACTCGACAAGATGCGCCTTGTGCCGTTCATACAAAAGTGGTTTTCGTCCGATCCGGACATTGCGAAGAAGGTTGCCGTCTTCGGCGCGCCCGACCTTTGGTTCTACGCCAATACCGAGCCAGTTCCCGAACTGCTGTTCTACGGCGGCGATGCCGCGAAAACAGCGGACTGGTCCAAATGGAAGGAGCTTTCGGCCATACTGCACGCGCCGAAAGGCTGGGGCAGCTACAGCCTCTACGCGCTTGACGAGACCGGCGCCCAGCCGGCCATGATAGATGCGCTCGACCGCCGCCGCCTCAATCTCAGGAGACATGCGGGCTTCATGGCGACCAATCGCGGTTACATGTACCACGAGCGGGCGCGAAAGCTTCAGGACGAGAATGCCGGCAAAGAGGAATACGAACCGCTGTACGACAAGGCGTTCGAAATGTACGAACTCGTGCTGAACGAGATCGACCCGGACAACGTCTGCGCCTTGATCAACGAATTCGAACTGGCAAGCGCCGGATATCCCAAGGCCAGGGCCAAGTTGAAGAGTTTGAATGCGGCTCTGGCCAAGATCAAGGAGAACGAGCGCCGCCGCTACACGCCGGACGAACTGAGCCTTCTGTACGGCTATATCTGCAACCCCGAGCTCATGTTCAAGAGAGGTCTTTCGCTGCTGCTCAAGGCCGGCCGCCCGGGCGACGGCATGAACAACCTGAGGCGCGCTCTCGAATTTGTCGCGGCCGAGGACAGGGCCGCCATCGAGCTGAGGGTTCTCGCGGCATTCCACGCCCAGGGCGGCGTGAAAGACAAGGCCAAGGCCAGGTCGATATACGACCAGGCGCTGCGCACCGACGCGACGAACCGCGAGGCTCTCGCCGGACTCGCCAGACTCGAGATGATGGAAGGCAACAACGCCAAGGCCATTGAATATCTCGAGCGCGCCACCGAAGGCGGCGGGAATGATCCCGCCAACCTTCTCAATCGCGCGACGCTTAGCCTGCTCAAGTCTCAATACCCGGAGGCCAAGGCGCTGCTCAGACAGATTACGGACGCCGACCCTTCGAACATCGGCGCATGGACGCTTCTCGCCTCGACCGTGTTCCGCCAGATCGACGATCTCGGCGATGTCGGGGACAACGCCGAACTGCAGAAGGCCAAGCGCGCTCTCGAGGAGGAGATTGAAAACGAGATTCTTCCCGCGATGGAGCGCCAGTCGGCGGGACAGGCGGACTACCGCGTACAGTCCGCAAAAGCCTATGCGCTTATGCGCAAAGGCGGCGAGGAAAACATCCGCAGCGCCAGAGACGCGTTCGCTACGGCCGCGTCGATACGCCCTGACATCGCCGCGACAAGCGACATCATCATCGGCCTCGATATTCAGTTGAACGACCATGAAGACGCCGAACGCCGCGCCATAGAGAAGCTCGACTCCAACGAAGAGGATCCGATGGCCAACTATGTGATGGGTTCGATAGCCCTCGGCCGGAACGATCTCGCCGCCGCCGAAAAACATCTGCGGCTCGCGGTGCGCGGACCAAGGCCCAACGTATTGGCACTGAACGATCTCGCCGAACTCCTGCGCAGAACGAAGAACTACGATGAGGCCGAGAAGTTCGCGAGAACCGCCACCGAAGTCGCGCCTAAACTCTATGTCGTCTGGGAAACTCTCGGTTCGATCCTCATGGACGCAGGCAAGTCTTTCGACGAAGCCGAGGCCTGCGTACAGAAGGCGTGCGACCTCTCGAAGGATGCCGACGGCAAAATGGCCGACATCCGCATGCTCATTTCGCTGGCCCGCGTCCAAATCAAGCGCGGCGAACTGTTGAAAGGCAAGATGACCCTTCGTTCGGTCAGCGGACGCCTCGGTGAACTCACCGAATTCGAGAAGAAAGAGTTCGAGGAACTCCGCAAGAGTGTTAGGTAGCCTTCTAGCGTCGCTGGCGTTTCAGGTCGGTCCGTTCTACCAGCAGAAGCCCGACTATTGGGCGTTCCGCCCGCTCGTCTCGCAGGAGGCCGGCGTTACGGATGTCGCGTGGCCGGTCTTCACATGCCACCGCGACTGGTGGAGGTTTTGCTACATCGTCAACTGGCAGGACCATCCCGAAGATGCCGGATACCAGTTCTCGATCGCGCCCCTGTGGTTCAACGGGAGAGACGCGGACGGCTCGGGCTACGCCGGCTTGTTCCCGATAGCGGGCTGTCACCCGCATATCGCCATGCTGTACGACGTCAAGTTCGCCCTCTGGCCGCTGTGGATGCGCTACAGCATGCCCCGCGGGCGGGAGTGGCTTACTACGGACAGCGTGCTGTTCCCGTTCTTCAGCTACAGATCGGACGGGGCGTGGAGCTTCTGGCCGGTGTACGGCGTCAACTATCAGCGCGAGAGCGATCATCGCTATGCCTTGTGGCCGATCGCCACCTGGGCCGCATACAGAGAAGATCGCGATACGGCCGGAGAAGGGTGGTCTTGGATGTTCTGGCCATTGTACGGACAGGTCCGCCGCAGCCGCGAAAGCCAGGACATGTTTCTGCCTCCGTTCTTCTCGTATGCCAGATCCTGGTCGCGCCGAAACGGGGAAGCCGCGCCCGGCGAAAGAGATGCCGACTCTGTCAGAGTGCGCGCGCCATGGCCGTTCTTTGAATACGAGTCCACCCCGTCCCGCCGCCGTGTCAGCGTGTGGCCTTTCTACGAACATGTCGCAGACCTCGATTATTCGGCAGGCCGCGAAACGGCTGCCGTCACCAGGTTCGGGTGGAAACTCGTGGAGATATACGATGACGAGACGAGGGTCTTCCCGTTCTGGGCTTCCGGCCGCGGACACTTCAGGCTCTGGCCTTTCTGCGAGAGCGAAGAGGAAGGCGATGTGACGCGTTCGCGCGTTCTTGCGCTCTTTCCGATAAGATGGGTGCCGGCCGTCGACAGGAACTGGTCCAAATACTGGACGTTCTACGAGAGTGAGTCGTGCCCGCTCTATGTCGACCATTCGCTGCTTTGGGGCATAATCAGATGGAGGACTTTGAAGTGATTCGCGCGAGAGCCGCGACATGGTTGCGCGCATTGCGTGTGAATCAGTGGACGAAGAATGCGCTTGTTTTCATGGCGTGGTGCTTCGCGTTCGCCGACGACTCTCAGGCCGCTATGGCCCGCGGATGGCATCCGTTCTTCCTCGTCGCAGCCATGGCCGGTTCTTTCTGTCTGCTTTCCAGCGCGTTCTATCTGCTCAACGACGTGTCGGACTGTGACGCGGACCGGCGCCATCCCGTAAAGTGCCGCCGTCCTGTCGCCGCAGGTTTGATATCGAAGGAAGATGCGGTGCGCGCCGCTCTTGCTCTCTTCGCCTGCGCGATGGCATATCCGTCATATCTCGTTTTCAGGCACCCAGACAGGACATGGGGCTTCGCTGTGATTCTGCTATATGTCGTCATCCAGTCGCTGTATTCCGGCGTGCTCAAGCGAATCCCGTACGTAGATGTCGCTGTAATCGCCATCGGATTCGTCCTTCGTGCAGTGGCCGGGGCCGCCGCGACTGCGGTGAGAATTTCGCCCTGGCTCCTCGCCTGTTCGTTCGTCCTCTCGCTTTTCCTCGCGCTTTGCAAGCGGCGCCACGAGATGGCGGTCGCCGCCGATTCGCGCACCGCGCTCAAGCACTACAACCCCCTCGCGCTGAACATCCTGATCTTCATTTCGGCGGTGGCGACATTCTGCGTGTACGCATGCTATACGCTCGCGCCGGATACTGTCGCGCGCTTCCACACGAGGGCTCTTTCGCTCACGGCTGGATTCGTCGGTCTTGGCGTCGCTAGGTATCTTGTTCTGGTTTACAGCAAAGCCGACGTGGGACGGCCCGAGAAGATACTGCTTTCGGACAGGCGTATGTGGTTGATCCTCTTGGGCTACGTAGCGGCGGCCGTCTTTGCGGCGTATCTCGGCAGAACCGGCGGTGCGTCGGCGTTTACGGAGACGTTTCGGCAACATGGAGTTTCTTGAAGAACTTGCATCGCGCCGGCGATTCGGCATGAAGCCGGGCCTCGAGACGATCCGCGCCGTCTGCCGCGCCCTCGGCGACCCGCAGGACGGCATCAAGACGATACATGTCGCCGGCACAAACGGGAAGGGGTGCGTCTGCGCGGTTCTCGACGCCGCGCTTCGCGCCGCCGGCATGCGAACGGGACGCTATACGTCGCCTCATCTTGTCAAGCTCAACGAACGGTTTTTCCTGGACGGGGCGCCGGTCCGTGACGAGCTGCTGCAGAAATATGCCGCTCGCGTGCAGCATCTTCTCGCCGATCGCGCCGGCCGTCCCGAATTCGCCGAGGTCACGTACTTCGAAGCTCTGACTGCGGTGGCGTTTCTTCTCTATGGAGACGTCAAGCCTGATTTTACAATCCTCGAGACGGGTCTCGGCGGACGGCTCGACGCCACAAACATCTGTTCGCCGGCCGTCTCGGTCATAACGCGTATCGGTCTGGACCATTGTGATTGGCTCGGGGGCACGATCGGCGCAATCGCGGCGGAAAAAGCCGGCATAATCAAGCCGGGCGTTCCTGTCGTGCTCGGACGCAACACGCCCGAAGCAATCGCCGTCGTCAAGAGAAGGGCCGAAGAAACAGGCGCGCCTTTCCATTACGCGCCCGATGTGTTCGACGAGTCGCAGGTGCCGCGTGATTTCTCGCTGGACGGCAGCTTCAATCGCGAAAACGCGGCGACTGCCGCCGCCGCTCTTGCAGTGCTGAAACTGCCTGTTGCCGGATTCGGCAATGTCGTCTGGCCGGGCCGGTTCCAGCGCGTCGGGCGTTTCATAGTCGACGGCGCGCACAATCCGCCCGCGGCGCGGGCGCTTGCCGCGGCACTCGACCCTTCGGCGTCGTATACTCTCGTCGCCGGATTCTGCTCTGACAAGGATGTCGATGAAACGCTTCGCATCTTGCGTCCGCATGTATCCCGCGCAATCGCCGTAAAGACATGCAATCCGCGTTCGCTGTCTCCCGGGGAGCTTTCGCGCAAGATGGCCGCGGCGGGGATCGCGTCGCGGCCGTGCGGGTCGTTGCGCGAAGCGCTTCAAAGCATGGAGCCTTGGCAAGGCCCCGGACCTGATGCGCTTGTGTGCGGTTCGCTGTTTCTCGCCGGCGAGGCTCTCGCGGAACTTGGCGCGTATCCGTGGCAGACTGGCGCGTTCGATCCAGCCGAGGCGCTGCGCCCGGCGTGAGCGGTCAGCCTACCGCCAGCATGGCCTCGATGGCGCGGCGTGCGCGGGACGCCGTATCTGCCGGAACAGTGACTTTTGTTTTCATTTCCCGCAGAGCGTCCGCGAGGTTTTCAAGCGTGGTCTTTTTCATGTTCGGACAGACCAGCGTGTCCGACACGGGAATGAATGTCTTGCCGGGATTCTCCTTGCGAAGGCGGTGCAATATGCCCGTCTCGGTGCCGACAAGAATCGTGTCCGCCGCGGACTCCCGGGCGAAGCGGCACATTCCGCCGGTCGACAGCTGGACGTCTGCGGCGTCGCGTATTTGCTTCGGACATTCGGGATGCACCATTACAGGCGCGCCCGGATGCGCGGCTCTGGCGTCTTCGAGCATCTTCAGCGTGAGGTGCGCGTGGGTCGGACAGTATCCTGGCCACAGTACGTAGTCGCGGCCTTCTTTTGCGGATATGTGCGAGCCAAGATGCCGGTCGGGAACGAAAAGTATCTCGCGGTCGCGCGGTATTGTCGCCATGACTCTTTCGGCGTTGCCGCTCGTGACGCATATGTCGCATTCCGCCTTGACTTCGGCCGTCGAGTTGACGTAGCATACGGCGACAGCTCCCGGATGCGCGGCCTTTAGCGCGCGCAGCTGCTCTGCGTTTATCATGTCTGCCATCGGGCATCCGGCGCCGGGTTCCGGAATAAGCACGGTCTTGCCGGGGTTCAGTATCGCGGCAGTCTCTGCCATGAAGTAGACTCCGCAGAAAACGATAACGTCCGCATCGACAGCCGTCGCGCGTCTGGCGAGTTCCAGAGAATCGCCCGTATAGTCTGCGACATCCTGCACTTCGCCCCGCGTGTAGTTGTGTGCCAGGATGACGGCGTTGCGTTCTTTTTTGAGTCTTTCTATTTCGGCTTTCACTTCGTTTTCTCCAGCTGTTTTGCAATATGTCGCGAATGTGTTGACATTATACCAAATATTGGCCGCGAGTGGCAATATCCCTGCTTTCACGGCGCGTCCGCCGGCGGCGTCAGCGAGTCGAGGGCGAGCTTGCGTCCCCGGTTGCGCGGCGTATTGCCGCCCGTCGATTGTACAGCCAAATGCCCGCACCCCCTTGCCATGCGGATGTGAAAATAGTATAATATCCCCTCACATGTTCTCGTTCCTGAAAAAGAAGGCATCTCGAAAGCCGGTCGTATACAAGCGACCGGAACACTGCATTTCGAGAAAAAACATCGATCCGGAGGCTCTTAAAGTGCTGTACAGGCTGTCCGGGCTGGGTTTTACGGCGTATCTTGTGGGCGGCGGCGTGAGGGATCTTTTGCTTGGGCGCAAGCCGAAAGACTTCGATGTGGGCACCTCGGCGAAGCCGAACGAGGTTCGGCAGGCGTTTCGCAATTGCTTTCTTATCGGCAGGCGTTTCCGCCTGGCGCACGTCCGGTTCGGCGACAAGGTGATAGAGACGGCGACTTTCAGGCAGAATTCCCAGTCTGTCGGCGAGATCATCGAACATGCCGCCGAGGGACCTGTAGAAGACAATACGTTCGGCACGCCGGAGACCGATGCTTACCGCAGGGACTTTACAGTCAACGGACTTTTCTATGACATAAAGGATTTCAGCGTCATAGATTGGGTGGGTGGAATGCAGGATCTCAAGGACAGGATCATCCGTTCGATCGGGGATCCCGAGATACGCTTTCGCGAAGACCCGGTGCGAATGATGCGGGCGATAAAGTTCTCGTCGCGTCTTGATTTCAAGATCGAGCGCAAGACCGCCGCAGCGATGAAAAAGCTGCATTCCTGCATACTCATGGCGGCGGTGCCGCGCGTATGCGAGGAAGTGTTCAGGCTCTTCACATACGGACACAGCCGGGAGGCGTTTCTGCAGATGTGGGAGTACGGGCTTTTGGGCGACCTGCTGCCGGAGCTTTCGCAGCACATCACGGCTTCGGGCGGGAAGAAGAGCATGACCTGGCGGTATCTCGAAATCCTCGACCAGTACGAGACGATGATGGCCGGCAGGGGATTGGACGTTTCGAACGGACTGCGCGCGGCGGTTCTCATGACGGACATGTTCCGCGCCGAGCACAAGGACGGCGCCGGGCGCAAGGTCATGCAGACAATGGTCGATACTTTGAAGATACCGAAAGCCACATATTTCACCGCGGTGCTGCTTATGGAAAGCTGCAAGCGGCTTTCGTCGCCGCCCAACAAAGGCAAGTCGCGGTTCATATACAACAAGGATTTTCTCGACGCGCTCGACTACAACAGAATCGTGTTGCGCGCCGAGGACAAGGACGAGGGTGTCCTAAACGCATGGTGCGACCTATACGAAGAGAAAGGATCGAAAGAATGAACATCCCAGAAGAACTGCTTCCCGTCATTGAGTGGTGGGAACGAGATGGAAAGAAAACCCTGGCGGTTGCGGCCGCGGCAGGCGTAGTGGCGCTTGGCGTGTGGTCGTGGATGGCGCACCGCGAGCAAGTCCGCCAGAATGCATCGACCGCGCTTATCAACGCCGGTTCGGATGTCGAGGCGCTTGAAGCGGCCGTTGCCAAGTATGGCGATATGTCCGTGGGGCCGGGCCTCAAGGTGAGGCTCGCAATGGCCGCATTCTCCACTCGCGAGGAGGCTGAAGTGCGCAAGGCGCTTCAAATCTACGACGAGCTGATTGCCGCGAAGAACATGCCGGCGGGCTATGAAGACATTCCTGTCGTCGGCCGCGCGGAGTGTCTGGAGGCGCTTGGCGAGTGGAAACAGGCGTATGACGCCTATACGACCTATCTGGGCGGAGAGGCTGGCGACGACGGGCTCAAGTTCACTGCGAAGCTGGGCGCGGCGCGCTGCCGCTCGCAGCTTGGTGAACGCGAGGCGGCGATAGCCGATCTCGAGGCTCTCAAGAAGGAGTTTGAAGACGACAAGGCCGCCGTCGCGCGCATCGAGTCATCGCTTGACGCGGCAAGGCGCTGGACTGTCCGCGAGCCTGTCGCGCCTGTCGCGCCTGTCGCCGAGACGCCCGCCGAGCCCGCCGCACAGCCGGCGCCAGCGCCCGCCGAGCCCGCCGCTGAAGCGCCCGCCGCACAGCCGGCGCCAGCGCCTGCACCCGAAGAGCCCGCCAAGGTGGAATGACGGTCGTCAGAGAGCCGATTTGGGACGACGCGCCGAGCTCAAGAGCGCAGGGCGTCGTTCGTCATTTTCTCAAGTTTCTGGCTTCTCTCGGCTGGGCGGCGAGGATAATGACGGAATCGCTGGCTGCGTTCCCGTCCGTCGCAGTGCGCCGCAACGGCCGCTCCGATCTCATGCGCCAGCTTTACGTCACCGGCATCAGGACGCTGCCTGTCATGACGGTCGTTTCGATGTTCATGGGCATGATTCTCGCCTTGCAGGTCGGTCTGGAACTCAGGCGGTTCAACCAGGAAATATATCTGGGCGCGGCCGTGATGATTTCGCTCATACGCGAGATGGGGCCGTTCAGCTGCGGCATGTGTCTCGCCGCATGCGTAGGTTCGGCAATCGCGGCGGAACTCGGCACGATGAAAGTAAACGATGAAATCGCGGCGCTGGAGATCATGTCAATACCGCCGCTCAGGTTCCTCGCAGCGCCGCGCGTCATGGCGCTTGTTCTGATGGCGCCTTTGCTGGCGTTCTACTGCTGCGTCGTCGGAGCGATCGGCGGCGGTGTCGTGGGCGCTACGCAGCTCGGCGTCGACTTCGAGCAGTACATGGCGAGCGCCATGTCAATAGCGGAAATCAAGGATCTGTACGTGGGGCTTCTGAAAGCGACAGTGTTCGGCCTCGTGATAGGCACGGTCTCGGTGTCGGAGGGCCTCGGCACGACGATGGGCGCGACGGGCGTGGGAAAGTCCACCCAGCGCAGCGTCATCGTGAGTTTCCTGCTGATATTGATATTCGGCTACATGATCACGCGGATATGCTACAGATAGGCGGCGGGGCATGGCGTTGATAGAGTTTCATAACGTGGTCAAGAAGTTCGGCGGAAACGCCGTGCTGGACGGCGTAACATTCAGTGTCGAGAAGGGCGAGGTGCTTTGCGTCGTCGGACCGTCAGGGACGGGAAAGTCCGTGACGCTGAAGCATCTGGTGAGACTGCTAACGCCGACTTCGGGCAGAGTGCTGGTGGACGGCGTTGATGTCGCGGAGTGCGACGAGCGCTCGCTCGCGGCCATCCGCCGGCGCGTCGGATATCTCTTTCAAGGAGGCGCGCTGCTGGCGTGGATGACTGTCGCGGAAAATGTCGCGCTTCCTCTAAGAGAATGCACGTCGCTGACTGAAGAAGAAATCGACGAGCGGGTCAAGAAGGCTCTCGAGTCGGTGGAGCTCGCGTCCGCCGCGGACAAATATCCCGCCGAAATATCCGGCGGCATGCAGAAGCGCGCGGGACTCGCGAGGGCGATCGTCCGCGACAGCGACATCGTGCTTTACGATGAACCGACGAGCGGGCTCGACCCGGTGACTGCGACGACAATCCACCGCCTCATCATCAAATTGAACAAGAGCCTCGGCATTACGTCCGTCGTCGTCACCCACGACCTGCAGAGCGCGCTTGGATTCGCCGACAGGATTCTGCTGCTGAAGGACGGACGCGTCGCCGCGTGCGACACGCCTGAAAAATTTACACAGTCAACAAACCGCGATGTAGTGGAGTTTCTCGCGGCCATGAAAGGAACGTTGAAATGAGTTCAAAGAGAAAAGACGCGTTTTCGGAGGCGATAGTCGGCGTTTTCATGCTGGCGGTTCTCGCGCTTCTCGTCTACTTCACTATAATAATTTCCGGCGTAGACGTGCTCCAGGGCCGCAAGAAGGTCGTCGCCACGGTGTCGTTCAGAGATGTCGGCGGGCTCAAGGACCACGACAGCGTCATGTACCGCGGCACGAAGGTCGGCGCGGTCGAACGCATCATCCTCGGCGAGAACGACATAAAAGTGAAGGTCGAAATCGATCGCAATGTCGTGCTGAGGGACGGCTACAGGATAGCGGTGTGCAATCTGTCGATGCTCGGCGGCAACTATCTGCTGCTCGAAGAGGGCAAGGGCGAAGTGCTGCCGCTCGAGTCGACGGAATTCACCGGCGAACAGCCGACAGACTGGATGCAGGACATATCGTCCATCGCGAAGAACATCAATGAACTCACGTCCGGCGACGAGCTGAAGACGATAGGGACGAACTTTG
>CAMOXA010000006.1 GCA_946628745.1 uncultured Verrucomicrobiota bacterium
CTGGATGGAGAACATCCAGGACTGGTGCATCTCGCGCCAGCTCTGGTGGGGCCACAGGATTCCCGCCTATTATCTCGGTGACGACGTCTTCGTCGCCGAGACCGCAGAGGAGGCTCTCGCGAAAGCCAAGGCCAAGACCGGCAACGACTCGCTCACGCTCGCCGATCTCGAGCAGGATCCCGACGTGCTCGACACGTGGTTCAGCTCCTGGCTCTGGCCGTTCTCGACGCTGGGCTGGCCCGAGAAGACGAAAGATCTCGAGTACTACTACCCGACAAGCGACCTCGTCACGGCGCAGGACATCATTTTCTTCTGGGTCGCCCGCATGATGATGGCCGGCATCCACTTCATGAAGAAGCCGCCGTTCAAGAATATCGTCATCCACGGTATCGTGCGCGCGGCGGACGGCTCGAAGATGTCGAAGTCAAAGGGCAATTCGCTGGATCCGCTGGAGCTTATCGACCAGTATTCGGCGGACGCTCTCAGGTTCTCGATCGCGCTCATCACGTCCCTCGAATGCGACACGAAGGTCAACAAGGAGAAATTCGAAATCGGCCGCAACTTCACGACGAAGATCTGGAACGCGGCGAAATTCCTGGAGATGCAGACCGCCGCGCTCGGCGGGGCGGGCGACATCGCGAACATCGACGGGGCGAGACTTTCGGCGGACGACCGGCACATCCTCTACGCCGCGGACCTCGCCTGCCGCAAGGTGAACGAAATCCTCGAGGCGTACAGGATACAGGACGGTGCGCTCGCGGTATACGACTTCTTCTGGACGCAGATATGCGACGGATATGTCGAGTACGTGAAGGACTCGCCCGACAAGGCCGCATCCGTCGCGATACTCAAGGATGTCTTCTGGAAGGCCCTCAGGCTTCTGCACCCGTACATGCCGTTCGTGACTGAAGAGGTCGCCCACCAGCTGGGCTTTCTCAAAGACGGCGAGA
The DNA here is from genome assembly GCA_946628745.1 of uncultured Verrucomicrobiota bacterium. Classification (GTDB taxonomy): domain Bacteria; phylum Verrucomicrobiota; class Kiritimatiellia; order RFP12; family UBA1067; genus UBA1067. The sequence goes on from CAMOXA010000006.1 coordinate 951, forward strand.
CGATCATGCTGCAGCAGTTCCCGGCGGGCTACACCGAAGCGGAGAAGGCGGCGTGGGGCGTCACGGCGGAGAACTACGATTTCGTGAACGCCAAGCGCGAAGCAATCACCGCGATACGCGCGCTGCGCGCGGAATACAAAGTGCCGCCGTCGGCTTTCGTCAAGGTGACGGTCGCGACCGGCGACGGACGCGCCGCGGCGGAGGCGGAGTCGCTTAAGAAGGCGATGCGCGCCGAGTCGGTTGAGTTCGCGCCCGCCGGCAGCGATCTGGCCATGCCTTCGAAAATCACCAGATTCGGCACCGTCTATCTATCGCTTGAGGGACTCGTCGACAAGGCGGCGGAATCGAAGCGCATAGCGGGCGAACTCGCCAAACTCGCCGGATTCATCAAATCCAGCGAGGCGAAGCTCGCCAACGAGAATTTCGTCGCCCACGCGCCCGAGGCCGTCGTCGCCGAGGCGCGCCGCAAGCTCGCCGAAAACAAAGACAAGGTCGCCCAGCTCGAGAAGCTCGCCAGGCTCTTCGCATGATAGCGCACGTCAGAGGCGTTCTCGCCGAGAAGGAACCGGGGCGCGTCGTCATCGAGGCCGGCGGGGTCGGGTACGAGCTCATGATATCGCTGACGACGCTGGACAGGCTGCCGCGCGAAGGCGAAGAGGTGAAGCTCCTGGCGTGGCATTGCGTGCGCGAAGACGATGAAATGCTTTTCGGCTTCGCGACGCGCCAGGAGCGGGAGATGTTCCTCAAGCTCACCCAGGTCAGCGGAGTAGGCCCGAAGATCGCTCTGGCGATACTTTCCGGCGCGTCGATAGGCGAGCTGTCGCTGGCCATCGCCAGCGGCAACGCCAAGCGCATATCGTCCATAAAGGGCGTGGGCAGGAAAACCGCCGAAAAGATATGCGTCGAGCTCAAGGACAAGGTGAACGCCATAGAGGCGCTCGCCGCGACGTCCAGACGGGGCGGGGCGGACGACGCGAAGGCGCTGATGATACGCGACGCCATGCTCGCTCTCTCGGCGCTCGGTTTCGGCGAAGAGGCCGCCAACAAGATGGTCGCGACGGTGCTGCAGGAGCATCCCGACGTCAAAGACGTGGAGACTGTCGTGCGTTTCGCGCTTTCGCACAAGTAGGCGCCTGGCGCACGCAGCCGGCGAGAAAGCCCGATATCCTGTATATGTGCTCGACCAGATTCGGGTCGAGATTGCTCTCCAGAAACGGCACGATTTTGTGGCGCACCTTGTTGCGTTCGATCGAGAGGTCGTCGTTCGAGGCGTCTTCGCGCCACTCTTCGCCGTACTTGCGAAGATAGTCCTTAAGCTCCCTGTCCCTGCACCCGAGAAGGGGGCGGACGAATCTGATGGCGCCGACCTGCGAGGTCTCTTTTATGCCCGCCAGACCCTCCGGACCCGACGCGCGGCGTATGCGCATCAAAAACGTCTCGGCGACATCGTCCATGTGATGGCCGGTGGCGATCGCGTCCAGCCCGAGCCGCTTTGTTTCGCGCTCGAAGAAATCCAGCCGCACGCGGCGCGCGGCCATTTCAACCGATTCGCGCGGCGCCTGCACGATTTTGGCGTGGCAGCCCCTGAACGGGATGCCGAGGCGCTTGGCGAGCGAGCGGACGAAGCGGTATTCTTCCTTCGACTCCTTCCTTAGACCGTGATCGACGTGGAGCACGACGAAACGCTTCGCGGCGTTCTTTTTCCTGCCGCCTTTCGTCAGAAGGAATGCAAGCGCGACGGAATCGGAGCCGCCCGATACGGCGAGACCGATCTTGCCGGACGGCAGAATGGACCTGTTGATTTTCATCGCCGCATATTATACCACAGATTCCGCTTGCGGATTTCCAAAAAAAAATATATAATACACCCATCATGAAAACTTGGCTAGCATTTTGGTACGGTATATTCAAGAACAATCCTATCTTCAGGCTTGTGCTCGGCATGTGTCCCACGCTCGCGGTGACGACAAGCCTTGAGAACGCTCTGGGCATGGGCATGGCGGCCACGTTCGTGCTCATATGCTCGAACGGGCTCGTGTCCGCGCTGAGGAAGGTAATCCCCGCGGCGGTGCACATACCGTGCTACATCGTCATCATCGCCACGTTCGTGACGGCGATCGATCTTCTGATGCAGGCGTATCTACCGGCGCTGTCGGCGAGTCTGGGCATATTCATACCGCTTATCGTCGTCAACTGCATCATACTCGGCCGCGCCGAGGCGTTCGCCAGCAAGAACGGCGTCGTCGACTCGCTGGCCGACGGGCTGGGCTCCGGCGTCGGTTTCACGCTGGCGCTCGCGCTGATCGCATCAGTGCGCGAAATAGCCGGGGCGGGCACACTCACCGTCTGGGGCGACATCGCCGTCAAGAACATCAATCCGGGGCCGGTCACGCTGGCGATCCTCCCGGCCGGCGGATTCATAACACTGGGCCTTCTGCTGGCCCTCATCAACCGCATCGGCGAATGGAACGCCCGCAGGCATGGTGCGCCGGCGCCTCTGCCGGTGAATCTCGATTGCCGCCATTGCACCATGTGCGGCAACGGCAAGGAGGGCGCCCCGCAGTGACGCGCCACAGGCGAACACCCAGAAAGAGCGAAACATGAAGTGTCCAAAGTGCGGAATTGACGACGACAAGGTTCTCGACTCGCGTGCGGCGCGGGAAGGGGCCGCGATACGCCGGCGCCGCGAATGCGCCGCATGCGGACACAGGTTCACGACATACGAAGAGATAGACCGCGACGAGGTCCAGGTCGTCAAGAGCGACGGCTCCAGGCAGCCGTTCGACAGATCGAAGGTCGACAAGGCGATTCGCAGGGCCTGCGGCAAGCGCCCCGTCAGCGACGAACAGATCCGCACGATGATCGACCATGTCGTCGCAAAGCTGGACAAGGACGAGGTGGCGTCCAGCACCATAGCGGAACTTGTGATGGAAGAGCTTCACAGGGTCGACGAAGTGGCGTATATACGCTTCGCCAGCGTCTATCGCCGGTTCACCGACGTCGCGCAGTTCCTCTCTGCGATAACGGAGATAGTCAGAAAATGAGTTCAGAATACCAACGTCCGCCAGTCAGGGTCGCAATCGTGGGATTGGGCCGCTCGATGTTTTCGAGCCACTATCCCGTCTTCAAGGAGCATCCGGGGCTGTTCAAGATCGTGGCCGCCTGCGATCTCGTCAAAGAGCGCCGCGACATCATAGCGAAGGATTTTCCCGCGTGCAAGATGTTCAGGCAGCTGTCGGACATGCTCTGCGAGCGCGACATAGATCTTATCGACATAGCGACATGCTCGAAGGATCACGTAAAACACACGCTGATGTCTCTCGAGACCGGCAAATGGACTCTTGTGGAGTCGCCTTTGGCGCTGACGCTGGAGGACGCCCAGGTCATACGCGGCGCCGCCGCCAAAGCCAAGAACAGGCTCATCGTGCTGCAGCGCGGGCTGTTCGAGCCGGACTACCTGCTCGCCCAGTCCATGATGCTCGACCAGAGGCTCGGCGAAATATACGAAATCAACATACGCCGCGAAGACTACCTGCGCCGCGACGATTGGCAGACGGTCAAGCGTCTCGGAGGCGGCGCGGCGTATTACGAAATGACGGATCTGATACTGCAGGCGTTGAAGATACTGCCTTCGCCGCCGATACAGATGTGGAGCGAACTCAAGCGCATCGCATCGCTCGGCGACGCCGAGGATTACGTCCATGTAAATCTCAGAACCCGTACGCAGGTTTCCGCCGACATCGAGTACAACGGCGGCGTTCTGCCGGGATGCCGCAGCCCGTCGTTCACGATCCGCGCCGAGCGCGGCATGTTCGCCGTCGAGCCGGGCGCCTCCGAAGGCGTTCTCACAGTCATAGACCCGAAGTACAAGCTGCCGAGACGCCGTTCGAGCGTGCGCACGCCTGAACTTGAGGATATGCACGAAGAAATCCCCGTCGTGAAAATTCCCGTCTCGCTGCCGGCCGGCACGCTGCACGGGCAAAGCGCCTTTTGGCGTCACGTCTACGGCACGGTGCGCACGGCGGCGCCTTTCCCGTTCCAGCTCGAGGACTCGATAGAGGCCGTAAAGTTCGCGCATCTTATGAAGAAGACCAGCCCGTTCGGGAGTTGAGACATGGCGACCATGACACAAAGCCTCGAGGATTATCTCGAAACCATCTACGTGCTGATAAGCGATACCGGCTCGGCTTGCGTGCGCGACGTCGCCAAGACGCTCGACGTGAAGATGCCCAGCGTCGTCAAAGCCATCCACGAGCTCAAGGCTCTCGAACTCGTCACCCAGGAGCCGTACTCGCCCATCGAGCTTACCAAGAAGGGCCGCCGCGTGGCGAGCACCGTCCTCAACAGGCACACGCTGCTGCGGTCTTTCCTCATGAAACTCGGCGTAAGCCGGAAGGCGGCCGACGCGGACGCCTGTCGCATGGAACACATCCTTTCGGCTGAAACCCTTGACAAGATTCGCACTTTTACGGAAGACAAATGATGAAAAGCCAACTAAACAACCTCAGGCAGCTCCAGGAGCTGGTACTCATTCGCGACGAACACCACCAGACTGGCGACGGCAGCCATCTGGACAAGCTGAACGATTCGATTGATTCGCTCATGCAGAAACTCGAGCCTCAAGTCGCCGGACTGTACAACCGCCTGTACAAGAAGAGCCATATCGTGCTCGCGGCGATGTCCAACGGTTGCTGCTCCGTATGCGGGATGCAGGTCCCGATCGCCCAGAGCCAGCAGGTGAGACTCGCCCAGCACCTCGTCACATGCTCCAGCTGCGGGCGCATCCTGTTCGCAACCGACGCGGACGCCGCGCAGAACGTGGCCGAAAAGCCCGATCGCGACGACCCGAGAACGGGCATATCGCGTTTCAGCGCCGAGGAACTCGTCTTGACGGATCTGAAAGCCGAGACCAAGGCCGAGGCGATCGAGGTTCTGGCCAAACTCATGGAGCAGCATCACTTCATATCAAACGCCGATTCTCTTGTCGCGGCCGCAATGGACAGAGAGGCCGTTCTTTCCACCGCGCTCGGCAACGGGCTGGCTTTCCCGCACGTGCGCGGAGTGGAGGGCGGCGGGCTTACTTTCGCTATGGGGGTTTCGAAGAAAGGCATAGACTGGGACGGCGAGACCGTTCACGCGGTGTTCCTTTCTGCGATTCCCGTTGCGGTGTCGGCTTTCTATCTAAGGCTCATGTCGGGCATTGTGCAGTCGTTCTCGAAGAAAGACGGCCTCGATACGCTTCTTGACGCCGGCGACCAGGCCTCCCTCTGGAGAGCGCTGGTCAAGGCGACGCGCCATTTCGTCAAATGAAGAATTGCATTTTCATCGTGGCGGCGTTTGCCTGCGCCGCCGTATGCACCGGGGCTCCCGCGGCGCGCACCCGTGTCGCGAGGACCTTCCAGAAAGCTCCGGCTCCCGCCGCCGAAAGCCCCTACCGCCGGACGCCATATGTCGGCGCAATGTCCGTCGACGCATCCACCGGGAGGATCCTCTTCTCCGATTCCGCGGACGCCAAGGCGTATCCGGCAAGCGTCACGAAACTGATGACTGCCTACCTCGTCCTGGATGATGTAAAGGCCGGCAAGCTGTCTTTGACCGATCAGGTCGTCGCCTCGCCGACCAAGACGAAACTGGACGTCCATCTAAGGCAGCCCAGTTGCATCGGCCTGAAGCCGGGCGAGTCGATGAGTGTCGACACCATGCTCAAGGTGATGCTCGTACACAGCGCCAACGACGCGGCCGTCTTCCTCGCCGAAAAATGCAACGGTTCGGTCGAAGCGTTCGTAGAACGCATGAATCAGAAAGCCGCGTCGCTTGGGATGACCTCTACGAAGTACTACAACCCCAACGGGCTGCCGCCGCTTAGAACGGCCAAGGAGCGCAACTTCAACTACTCGACTTGCCGGGACCAGTCCAAGCTGGCGCTTGGCCTCCTTAAGGATCATCCGAACATCATCGACTACACATCGATAAAAGTGTGCGAAGTCACGTTCCCCAACGGCAACAGCCAGCGTTTCGTCAATCACAACAACGTCATGGTCAAGGACAAGCTTAAAGTGTTCAACCCTGACGGAAGCGAAGCGGCGGACGGACTTAAAACTGGATATATCGACGCAGGCGGCAGTTCCGTGATACTCACGGGCAAGAGGGGCGGCAAGCGCGCGATAGTCATCGTGCTGGGCTCTTCGTCCGCGCAGATTCGCGATGCCGCGGCCGCCGAACGGCTCAAGTACGCGCTGGACGAGCTCTCGCTTTAGCGCGGCCGTTTACGGTCCGCCGTGCCGCCACAGCATTTTGAACGCGTCGAGAAAGCGCGTCGGCAAAAGACGTGTCGGCGTTTGAGACTCGAGTTCCTCCTCCGTCGCGTCGTCCAGTTCGGTGAAAAAGTCGAGGCCGGCGCGGTTCTCGAGTTCGTCTATGCTAAGCATGTAGCGCGCGGGCCAGTCGCGCCATCCCACGGTCTGCGGGAACAGCATCGCGACCGCGCGTATTTCGTCGCCGTGCTGGACGACGACTATCTGGTAAAACTCTTCCGGGACATTGACTTTAGTCGAAAAGAGCGTCTCTTTGCCGGTTGATATCGAGCCTACGATAACCCAGGCGCCGTCCCAGCGCCGCGTCCAGAACTCCGCAATGCGGTGTTCGACGTCGCGCCACGTCCCGCGATTGAGAGAAGGGGATTGCGGCGCTATATTCGACATTAGAAACGTTTTGCGCTGCATCTCCGGGCCGAAGCGCGACGCGATGGCGTAGTTCGGCGCCATGTGGCCTCTGTCGTATCCCGTCCGCGCATAATCCGCAGCGCGCGGAGATTGCGGCGCGGAATCGTCTTTTTTGAAGGCCGGTCTTTCTGGTATGTTGAAGAAGGCTTTTGCCGGCACATGGTAGGCGCACCATGAAGGATGGCCCAGCGAAGGCGACCACCCGACAATGAATTCGCCGCGGTCCAGCATTTGTATGTCTCGCGGTGCGGGAGCCCCGGTCCGCTTTGGCGCGCCTGCGAAAAAGACCCTGCCGCTTGGCTTGGCGCGCGGCGAACGGACCAGCGCGTCGGTCCCGGTCCAGCCGAAGGCGTCCGTCAGATCGGCCGCGGGATTGCCGATGCCGAGGAGAATCGCTGTCGCGAAACGCGGCCAGCGTGCGATTCTGTCGTCCACCCACGGCTTCGGGTGGTGCACGAACCACTCGCTCGCGGCGACCAGCGCGGCAAGAACCAGTGCTGCCGCGAAGCCGAGCCTTCGCAAGAGCCGCCTCGACCTGTTGCGTTTTTTCCTGCTACAGGTCGCCGAGCTCAATTCTTATCGTCCTGCTCTTGGCAGCCTTTTCGCTGGCTTTGGACTTGTCTTCCGGCCCGTGTCTGACGATGCCGTCGTCTTCCTGGTTGTCGGGGACGGTGATTGTCGCACCGCACGCCGGGCATTCGGTCTTCTGGCCGATCATGTCAAGCGTCGCTTCGATTTCCGTATTGCAGGACGGACATGAGAAGCCTGTGAATCCCTCTTCGCTATGCATTTTGTTTTCCTCCCTATTTAAGCTGGTGTTGTCCGGCGGCATTCAGTCAATGTACAGTGGCGGTATCTTTTGGATTTCGCGCTCCCGCTTCGGCGCTTCCTGCAAAGATGAAGGCGGCGTCAGGTCCGCGGCCGGAGCGGACGCGTGCTGCACCGCGGGTTCGGCCGCTTCGGCCGAGTCGTCGCCGTTTTCGCCTGGTGCCGTCATCGAGGCGTTGTAGATGGCGCGCACGCCGGCCGCGAGAAGCCATATCACGGCAATCGCCGCGACACCGAGCGCGAGAATGCGCCAGACGGCAGGCGGCACGCTGCCGATGCCGATTCGCGGCGGTTTGTCGTCGAATGGCGCCGGGGTCGAGTACCTTGAAAGAGGCCGCGGACGATCGGGCGGCGCGTCGAAGTCGTTTTCCTGAAACGCTCTTGCAGGCCTGGGCGGCGGAGTGTGGACTACTTGCTGCTCAAGCGAGAAACCAGGTCGCTCGTTAGAAACCGGTTCGACGCTCGCCGGCGGAACCGGCACGTGGGCAGCGGCAGGCTCTACCTTGACCGGCGTCTCACTGGCCGGCAACGCCGTCTCGACAGGCGAAGATTCCGCGAGCGGCTCCGGGTCCGCGGGAAATTGCGGAGCGGGGGCAGGTTCCGGAGTTGCCGCGCGAGGCTCTGGCGGTGGCGCGGTGCGCGGTGGCCGCGTCTTGATGGTCGGCTGCCTGTTGCCTGTGTAAATATCCATGAACGCCTCGATGAGAGGCTTTGGATCCAGCCCCAGCGCCTCGCAGTACAGCTTGACGAAGCCGCGTCCGTATATGGGGGCCGCGATTTTCGAGAAGTCCTCGCGTTCCAGCGCGTTTATCTGTTGGGCGAGAAGGTGCGTCTTGTTCGCGATTTCGCTGGCGGACAGCCCCTTGGCTTCTCGCGCTTTGCGTAGCGTTTCTCCGAATTCTATCATGATTCTTGCTCCTCTATTGTTGCATCCTCTTCACTGTCCGGCGCGGCGGCTTCGCCGGATGCGGTTTCGCCGCCTGCGGTTTCTCCGCCGGCGTTTGCCGCCGATTCTACTGCAGTCGCGCTGTCGCCGTTGAGTATCGCGACCAGTTGGTCTTGATCCAGTATTATCTGCCGCGGACCCATGCCTTGCTGCGGGCTCACTATGCCGCGCTCTGTCAAGAGATCGAGTATTTTGGCGGCATGGTTGTAGCCCCAGCCCATCTGACGCTGGAAATGCGAAGTCGACGCGCGTTTCGTGTTGATTATGCACTCGACGGCTTTCTTGAAGTCGTCGGCGTCTGCGGCGGCTTTGACGAGCTGGCGCTGCGCGGCTTTCGTCTCCGTTTCCTGCGGCTGCTGGTTGTCGGGGTCGTCCTCGTTGTCTTTGAAAGGATCGTCGATGTCGGCTTCTTTCACGCGCCCGAGCTTTGTGGCGAATTTTTCGTCGAACTGGGTGTTGGCGTGCTGTTCGATGAACGAAGTGATATTGGCGATTTCGCCGTCCGAGATCCACGCGCCCTGCGCGCGGATGAGCAGGCCGTCCTTGCCTTTGAACAGCATGTCGCCCTTGCCGATGAGATTCTCGGCGCCGTTATCGTCGAGAATCGTTCTGGAGTCCACAGAAGAAGCGGTCTTGAAGGCGACGCGTCCGGGGATGTTGGCTTTGATCGCGCCTGTGATGATTTTCGCGTCCGGCCTTTGCGTGGCGAGTATGAGGTGTATGCCCGCCGCGCGGGCCTTCTGGGTTATGCGCTGGATGTCGGGGTTGACGTCCTTGCCGCACTGGCCGATCAAATCCGCCGCCTCGTCGATGATTATGACTATGTAAGGCACGGTCTTGGGCATGTCGGAGCCGACTTCGCTGTCGTTGCCGAACATGTCTGTCTGGGTGACGGTCTTGCGGTGGTTGAAGTCGTAGATGTTCCTCACTCTCGCACGGGCGAAGAGCTTGAGGCGCTTTTCCATTTCGGCGACGGCCCAATGCAGCGAGAAGACGACCTTGCGGTTGTCGGTGATGACCGGAACGAGCAGATGGGGTATGGACGAGTAGGGCGTGAACTCGACGCATTTCGGATCGACCATGATAAGCTTCAGCTGCTCGGGCGTACGCGTCATGAGAAGTCCGCATATTAGCGAGTTGAGGCAGACGGACTTGCCCTGGCCGGTCGCGCCGGCGACCAGCATGTGCGGCATCGAGGCGAGGTCCGACACGAGTTCCTTGCCGTCCGCCCGTTTGCCGAAGAGCAGGGGGAGCTCCGCCTTGGAGTTCTTCCACGCGTCCGATTCGAATATTTCGCGGAAGGATATGCCGGCGGGCTTGAGGTTCGGCACTTCGATGCCGATGCATTCCTCGCCGGGAATAGGCGCCTCTATTCTCAGCGATTTCGCGTGTAGAGCGCCCTTGAGGTTGTCGGCGATGCCGGTTACGGCCGAGTAGCGGGTGCCCGGCGCGAGCAGAAGGGCGTATTTCGTGACGACCGGTCCCTGGACGGTGTAGCTCATCGTCGCGTCGACATTGAAGAGCTTGAGCGTGTCGATCAGCTTTTGGCTCATCGTGCCGACGTCGCTGTGGTCGGCGGCGGAAGCCTTGAGCGGGTTCAGCAGATTCACGCCCGGCAGAATGTACGGACCCTTGTCTTCGGGCTCGGCTTTCTCTTCATCCGGCCCGGGCGCCGGCTTGGGCTTCTTCGGCTGTGGTGGCGGTTGAGGCATGGCGACAGCGGCGGCGGCCGGCGCGGCGGCCGGTTCCTGCCGCTGTTCGGCTGCGGTCTGTCTGGCCGCGGCCTCGCGTTCCGCCCTTGATGCGGCCGCGGCGCGCTGCGCGGCGATTTCATCCTGCCGGCGCTGCCATGCGGCCTCCTTTTCGGCTTCTCTGGCGCGCTTGGCGGCTTCTTTCTCTTCTCTGATTCTGCGCTTTTCCTCTTCGCGCTGGCGCTTCGCCTCTTCGCGCGCCTTGACGGCCGCTTCGAACGCCTGCTGGGCCTCGTCGTATTCGGGCGTGCCGGGCTCCATCCCGTGCGGATCGAACTTCGGGCCGGCGCCGCTTGCCCATCGTCCGAGTGCGGTGAAGAACGCGACGATGTTGCCGGCCCCGATCGAACCGACAAGCGATACGGCCATGAGCAGCAGCATGAGCACGCTCGCGCCTATGTCTGAAAGCAGCGGCGCGACGGCTTTCGTCATTATCAGATACCCGACGATTCCGCCGGCATTCGTGGCGTTGATTCTGACGCGCGCCGCGGCGATTCCCGGCGCATGGGATTCCATCACCTGGACAAGGCACGCCGTCGAGACGAGAAGGGCGAGGCGCCACAGCGATTTCACCCCCGGCCGGATTGACGCGCCGGCGACTATCCTGCAGCCCCCCACAAGGCAGAATACCGGCACCAGCCATATCGCCAGACCGAAAATCTCGTAGCCTGCATACGCGAACATGTCGCCCAGCGGACCGAACCAGTTGCTGCTCGGCTCGGGTGGAATCTTCAGCATCGTCTGCCAGTTGTATGTCATCAATGCGACGAGCGGAAGGGTTGAAACGGGGAAGAGGAACCATCCCCAGAAATGCTTTTCGTTCTGCCCCGAGGTCCTTGCCAGGTCTTTGTCTCTTGTCGTTTTGTCAGTCATTAGTGTGTCTTGTTCGCTGTCTTCTTGTCGAGACCGGCCGATGTGGTTGAAACGTTGTTTGTCGTGTTAGTCGTCGCGTTCGTCGCGATGTTCGTCGCCGCGGCCGCCGGGACTGCGGCGGGAGCCGGCTGCTGTTTGGGCTTCACGATTTGTATCTCTGCGTTGACACGCGGCAGAATCGCCGTCGGGCCGACTTCCGCGTCAGGGCTCAGCACCCCGTAGACAATGAGGGCGATTACGAGCGAAAGAAGCTTGAGACCGAAGTTTCTGGTGAAAAGTCCGGTGAGCGACGCGATGGAGCCTTTGCCGTTTTTGCGTTTCTGCTTCATTTCTGCGATGCTCCTTTCTCCGGGCGCAACAGCAGCTTCTGCGCCTTGTTGATGGCGGACTGTATGAACCTCGGACGCGCCGGGTCGAACGCAAGGGCTTTCGAAATCCATCTCGATATGGACGCTGCCGCGCTTTCGCCCCAGTATCTGTAGAGCTTGCCGTTGTGCGCGACCGAAATGCAGCCGGTTTCTTCCGAGACGACTATCACCAGCGCGTCGGTCTCCTCCGAGAGGCCGACCGCCGCCCTGTGGCGCATGCCGCTTTTGATGAGGCTAGGATTGTTCGAAACGGGGAAGATGCAGTGGGCGGACGCGAGACGCCCGTTTCTGATCACCGCCCCGCCGTCGTGCAGCGGCAGCGGCGGCGTGAAAAGCGTAGCCACCAGTTCCTTGGTTATGACGGCGTCTGTCGTGATGCCCGTCTCTTCGTAGCCGCGAAGGGAGATGCCTTTTTCGAATGCGAAGAGCGCGCCGAGCCGCCTCGAAGAGAGATCCGTCAGCACTTCGACAATGAGTTCCGTCGTGGCGGCGCCGTCCGCGCGGTGGCGCGGCTTCTCCAGGTAGCCGAACGCGCCCACGGTGGCCAGTATGCGGCGTATCTCCGGCTGGAAGATCACAACGGTGGAAATGGCGAGGTATATAAGGAGGTATTTGATTATGAGCGCGAGCACGTAGAAGTGGAACAGATACGTGAACGCGGCGAGGGTGGTCGTCAGCATGCCGATGCCCATGAGAGCCTGCCCGAAGCGCGAGCCGCGGGCGCCCTTGAGTATCGCGTAGATCACGAAATAGAGTATTGCGATCTGCAGAACTGCCGAGACTATATCCATGTCTAGGGTTCCTCTTCGGTGCTTTCCCGGGGCTCTTCATGGTGGATGCCGAGCAGTTCCTCGACGTCCCTGCCGTCCATCGTCTCCTTGTCGAGGAGCGCCTTGGCGAGAGTCTCGAGCTTGTCGCGGTTGTGCATGATGAGCTTTTCGGCGCGTTTGTAGGCTTCGGACACAAGCTTCGACACCTCGGCGTCGATTTCGCGGGACGTCTCTTCGCTGAACGCCGGCGGCAGTTCCGCGGCGGAAAACGAGTTCTGCTCGCGGAACGCCTGGAAGCCGAATCTTTCGCTCATGCCGTAGCTGCACACCATCTTGCGGGCGGTGTCTGTCGCCTGGGCGATGTCTTGCGCCGCGCCGGTGGAGATGTCGCCGGTGAACAGCTTTTCGGCTATGCGTCCGCCGCAAAGGACCGACAACTCGTCCAGGAAGTGGGCCTTCGAGCGGTTCAGGATGTCGCGCTCCGGCAGGGACATGGTCGCGCCCAGAGCGCGTCCTCTCGGGATGATCGTCACTTTGTGGAGCGGGTCGGTGTTCTTCAGGAGAAGCTGGAGTATGGCGTGACCCGATTCGTGCCAGGCCGTAATCTCGCGGTCTCGTTTGGAGTACCCGGCCGACTTGCGCTCGCGCCCCCAGAGTATCTTGTCGCGCGCCTCGTCGAGCGTGGCCATGTCCACGGCGTCGAGCTTTTTCCTGACGGACATGAGCGCGGCTTCGTTGAGCAGGTTGGCGAGGTCCGCGCCGGAGAAGCCGGGGGTGCCGCGCGCCACGCGCTTTATGTCGGCGTCGTCGGCGAACTTGATTTTCCTGCCGTGCAGGGCGAGTATCTCCTCGCGGCCTTTGAGCGTCGGCAGGTCTATGACAACCTGCCTGTCGAAGCGGCCCGGCCTCAGCAGCGCGGCGTCGAGCGTGTCCGGACGGTTGGTCGCCGCGATGACTATGACGCCTTCGTTCGCGTCGAAGCCGTCCATCTCGACCAGCATGGTGTTGAGTGTCTGCTCGTAGGAGTGTGCGCCCGTGAGCGCCCCCGCGCCGCTGCGTTTCATGCCGATCGAGTCGATTTCGTCGATGAATATGATGCAAGGCGAGCGCTTCTTCGCTTCCGCGAACATGTCGCGCATGCGGCTCGCGCCGACGCCGACGAACATTTCCTCGAAGTCGCTGCCCGAAATCGCGAAGAAGGGCACCTGCGCCTCGCCGGCGATCGCGCGCGCCAGAAGCGTCTTTCCGGTTCCGGGCGGGCCGACGAGCAGGACGCCTTTCGGTATGCGGCCGCCCAGCTTCTGGAACGCCGAGGGCTCCTTCAGAAACTCCACGATTTCCTGCACTTCCTCCTTCGCCTCGTCTATCCCGGCCACGTCGGAGAACGTTACGCGGCGCTTTTCTTCCTTGCCGGTGAGCATTTTCGCGCGCGACTTGCCCATCCCGAACGGTCCGCCCTCGCCGGTCATGCGCCTGCCGATGAACCAGTACAGAAGGAACATCGTGCCGGCGAAGAAAAGAATGTTCATCGCCAGGGGGGACAGGGCTTTCGCCTGCGTCTTGACTTTCACCTTGATGCCGCGGTCGAGCAGTTCGTTCATGAGCTTCTCGTTCTCGCCCGGCACGAGGTTGACCTTGAACTTCTTAAGATGCGGTTTCGCGTCTTCGCCCTCGGACGGATCCGGCGCGGCGGTCAGTTCGCCTTCGAGATATGTCACGCCCTCGTCGTGGTCGATGATGCGCGAAATAGGCTCTTTCACCGCGCCGCCGGCGACCGCTTTCCTGAACTCCGCGGCGGTCAGCTCCAGCCGCTGTTCCTTCGTTTCGCTCAACTGGTAGAACGAAAGCGCGACCAGCGCGGCGAGCGCGACGAGAAGCCACGGGCGGGCTGTGTTCTTTGTTGGTTTTTCCATAAGGGGTATTATACCATAATTGGCCGTAGCGGTGTTGCCTAAAATGAGAAAAAAAACGGCCCTTGCAATCTGCGCCAGGAAATGAGATAATATCCCGCATGAAACGAGCGATTAGTCTGATTATTTCGGTCTCGTCTGCGATTATGTTCGCGGACGAACTGGATCTCGCGGGCGTATGGAGGCTTGAAAAGGCCGGCGACCCGGCCGTGTCGTGTCCGGTAGTGGTTCCGGGCGGAGTTCATTCGGCGCTTTTGAAGGCGGGACTGGTCGAGGATGCTTTCGCCGGATGCAACGAGAAGAACATCCAATGGGTCGGCAGGAGCGATTGGAACATATCGCGGGAGTTTTCCGTCACCCCGGGTTTTACCGCCAGACGCGAAATCGTCCTTCGGCTGGAGGATTGCGACACTTTCGCCGACATATACGTCAACGGCGAGAAAGTCGGCGAGACGTCGAGCCGCTTCGAGCGCTACGAGTTCGATGTGAAACATTGCCTCAAGGAGGGAGTCAACAGGATCGAGGGACGCTTTCGCAGCCCGGAGAAAGAGGCCGACGCGCGTCGCGAAGCGCGGGGCCGGGCTTTCCCGATGGCCAATGTGATGTGGTCGAAGAACCAGGCCCTCGTCAGAAAACCCGCCTGCCATGCAGGCTGGGATTGGGGCCCGGCCGTGCAGGTTACGGGCTTTTGCGGCACGGTTAAGCTGATTGCTACCGACGGCCCCCGCGTGGAGTATGTCTATTCGACGCAGGAATTCAACGACGATTTCTCCCATTGTACGCTCGCGGTGACCGCCGAGCTTTCGGACGGCTCGAAGACCGTCCGCACTTTCGAGATTGACAACCCGCCGCTCTGGTGGCCGAACGGCGCCGGCGAGCAGAACTTCTACACCGTCGAGTTCGACGTGAACGGCGAGCACATCTCCAAGCGCATCGGGCTCAGAAAGATCGAGGTTCTCAACGAACGCGCGACGCTGGCGGACGGCAAGGAAGGCCTCTCGCTCGTTTTCCGCGTCAACGGACGCCGGCTTTTCATGAAGGGGGCGAACTGGATACCGTGTTCCGCCTACGAGAACGAACAGACGCCGCAGCGCTATTCGCAGCTTCTCGAATCCGCCAAGGCCGCCAACATGAACATGATACGCGTCTGGGGCGGCGGCCAGTACGAGAAGGATGTATTCTACGACCTCTGCGACGAAAAGGGCCTTCTAGTGTGGCACGACATGATGTTCGCGTGCGCCGTCTACCCCGGAGACGACGCTTTCCTCGCAGAGGTCCGCCGGGAGCTCGCCCACCAGCTGCGGCGTCTAAGGGACCACGCTTCGATCGCCATGTGGTGCGGGGACAACGAATGCCTCGGCGCGATCGGCTGGTTCGAAGAATCGAAGAACGACACCGCCTTCTACCGCGGCGAATGGATGAAGCGCTCGAAAATGCAGGGCGAGCTGGTCGCGAAATACGATCCGCAGCGCACGTATTGGCCGAGTTCGCCGTGCTGCGGCCCCGGCGACTTCGGCGACGCCTGGAAGGAGGACTCGAAAGGCGACATGCACAACTGGGACGTCTGGCACGAGAACAAGCCTTTCTCGACGTATTACGACTACCATCCCCGCTTTTGCTCCGAGTTCGGCTTCCAGTCCTTCCCGTCGATGGAAGTCGCCGAAACTTTCGCCTCCCGCGATCAGATACTGTCGCGGGGACCCGACTTTGAATGGCACCAGAAGAACGACGGCGGCAACAGGCGAATCCGCAACACCCTCGCGCGCTACTTCCCGAAGCCGAAGGACGTCCCAGCCGAGCTGCTGCTCTCGCAGTTCCAGCAGGCCATGGCCATACAAACCGCAGTCGATGCGTGGCGCGCCGAAAAACCCCGTTGCATGGGCACGCTCTTCTGGCAGCTGAACGACAATTGGCCCGTGTCGTCGTGGAGCTCCATCGAATACGGCGGCAAATGGAAGCCTCTGCACTACCTCGCCCGCCGGTTCTTCGAGCCTGTCAATGTCGTCGTCAAGCCCGGCAAGGACGGCCGTGACGCCGTTTTCGGCGTGAACGACACGGCCGGGGAATTGAAGGGCGAACTTACCGTCGAATACTGGATGTACGCTCCGGGCGGAAGATTGGCAGGCCGGCGCATGAACCGGAAGACCGTGCCGGTCGTCCTGCCGCCGGACGCGTCGGTGAAACTGTACGATCTCGATACGCCGAAAACATCGTTCTGCGGCGGGACTTTCGCCGTCTTGAGACTGTCGACAAGCCGCGGCGTCGTTGTGACGGACCGCCACTTCGACACGTTCGGCAACTATGCCGCGATGCTCGGCCGGCCGAATGTCAAGGCCGAGGTCGACGGTTTCACCGTCTCGCTGACGACAGACAAGCCGGCGTTCTGGGTGTGGATGAACGCCAAGGGCATAGCCGGCGAGTTCGACGACAACGCCGTCACGCTTCTGCCCGGCGAGAAGCGCGTGTTCAAATTCACGCCGCGCGACCCGGCCGCGACGCCGGCGGCTTTCAAGGCGGCTTTCTCGGTCACGCACCTCGCCGACCTGTGCGCCGCGGAACCTGCCGCCAAAAAACGCCGCCGCTGACACCACTCTTGAAAACAAGAAAGGAAACAACCTAAATGAAAATCCTAGTTACAGGAGGCGCCGGATTCATAGGCAGCCATACCGTCGTAGAACTGCTGAACGCCGGCCACGATGTCGTCGTCGTCGACAACCTTTGCAACAGTTCGCGAAAGTCCCTCGCCCGCGTCAAGCGCATCACCGGCAAGGACGTGAAGTTCTACAAGTTGGATATCCGCGACGAGAAGAAGCTCAACGCCGTTCTCGACAAGGAATGCCCGTTCCAGGCGACAATCCACTTCGCCGCGCTCAAGGCCGTCGGCGAGTCGACGAAGATACCGCTCAAATACTACAACAACAATCTCGGCGGAACTTTCACGCTCCTCAAGTGCCTCGCCGACCACGGCTGCAAGAACATCGTTTTCTCCAGTTCCGCCACTGTGTACGGCGACCCCGCCTCGGTGCCGATCCGCGAGGATTTCCCGACGCCCGGCTGCACCAATGCGTACGGGTGGACGAAGCTTATGATGGAGCAGGTCTTCAAGGACGTCCAGAAGGCGGATCCCGAGTGGAATGTGATACTGCTGAGGTATTTCAATCCGATCGGGGCCCACAAATCCGGACTCATCGGCGAAGATCCCGCCGGCATACCGAACAACCTTCTGCCCTATGTCGCCCAGGTCGCGATAGGCCGCCGTCCAGAACTGAACGTGTTCGGCAACGACTATCCGACGCCCGACGGCACCGGCGTGAGAGACTATATACATGTTGTGGACCTCGCGCTCGGACACCTGAAGGCGATCGAGAAACTCGAGAAGGAACCCAAGCTCGGACTCAAGATATACAACCTCGGCACCGGCAACGGATACTCCGTACTGCAGATTGTAAAGGCGTTCGAGAAGGCTTCCAAGAGGCCCGTGCCCTACAAAATCTGCCCGCGCCGCCCCGGCGACATCGCCGAATGCTGGGCCGACCCCTCGCTCGCGGCGAAGGAGCTCGGCTGGAAGGCCGAGCGCGGCATTGACGAAATGTGCGAGGACGCCTGGCGCTGGCAGAAGAAGAATCCGTACGGCTACAACAAGCCCAAGGCGTGACCGTACTGGACTACATACTTGACGGACTGGAGGCCGAACTCGCGCTTGAACGCGAGCTCGGCGTCCGCGTCGTGGAATGCGACAGGTCGCTTCTGAAGCCTCTGGCGACGCCTGCCGCGGAACCGCCCTGTCCGGCAGAGCCGGCGCGTCCGGTCGAGCCGGTGCCGAAGCCTGTCGTGCCGCCGCGTCCCGTCGTGCCGCCGCAACCGCCGCAGCCTGTCGAGCAGCCGCGTCATGCGTCTGGCGGCGGTTCGCCCAGGTTCGTGTTCCTGCACCACAAACCGCTTTCGCCGGATGCGGAGGTGATGATGTCCAAGATCGTCGCGGCGTTGGGCGAAAGCCCGCAGACCGCGCCGGTCGTGTATGACGATCCCGTGCCGGCGGCCGGTGTCTACATCGTTCTGGGCGCGCTCGCGATGCGGCGGTGGATGCCGGGCGCGAAGGCCGCGCCGGGCGGATGGCTTAAAACGCCGCGCGGAGCCGATGCGCTCGTCACGTATTCGCCCGAAAAAATAGTCCGCTACAAAGTCGTCACGCCCGCCGTCAAACAAATGAAGCTTGATATGTGGACGAGTCTGAAGGGCGCCATGAGACGGCTCGCAGGCGCCGCAAAATGATATTTTAAGGAGAAATCCCAGGATGACAAACGAAACATGCAAAGTGCTTGAGCACGAGGATATCGGCGCCGGCTACCGCCGCATCGTCTTCGCCGCGCCGGGAGTGTCGGCGACGGCCGAGCCCGGACAGTTCGTGCACGTCAAAGTGCCGGGCTTGGAGGAGAGCGCGCTCAGACGTCCGTTTTCCATTTTCAACGCCGAGGACGGCCGCCTTGAGCTGCTCTACAAGACGGTCGGGCGCGGAACCGCCGCGATGAATCCGCTCGTGCCGGGCGACGAGGTTTGCGTCATGGGTCCGCTCGGCCACGGCTTCCCGAAAAAGTGCGCCGGCGCGCCGCTTCTCGTCGGCGGCGGCTTTGGAGTGGCGCCGCTCTATTTTCTCGCGCGCGTCCTGAAAGGCGCCGGCCTCGCGCCGAAGCTTTTCGTCGGCGGCCGCACCAAGGCGGACCTCCTCGCCTTGCACCGTTTCGCTTCGCTTGGCGTAGAGGTTTTCCCCGCCACCAACGACGGCTCCGCC